>NZ_NHSK01000075.1 GCF_016653355.1 Rhodoplanes elegans
GGGCCTGAGCCGGCCGCCGACGGTGCGGATTCGCGGGAGGCGGGGTCGCGTGGCGGAGGCTCGCCTATCGGGGCGCTTCCGCAGTACCATGGCGGCCCTGCACGAGGGAGACCGGCGTGTCCGCATCGACGCTGCGCATCCTGCTCGCCGACGACCACCCGGTCGTCCTGGCCGGCATCAAGGCGTTGCTGGTCGAGGATCCGGGCCTGGAGATCGTCGGCGAGGCCCGCAACGGGCGCGCTGCGCTCGCCATGGCGGTCGAGCGCACCCCGGACATCGCCGTCATCGACCTGTCGATGCCGGGACTGAACGGGATCGAGCTGGCGCGGAACATCCGGGCGCTCCGCCCGAGCTGCAAGGTCGTCGCCCTCACGGTGCACGAGGACGGCGCCTATCTGCGCCAGTGGCTCGAGGTCGGCGGGGTCGGCTACGTCCTCAAGCGCTCGGCGAGCGAGGAGCTGATGCGGGCGATCGCCGCGGTGGCGGCCGGCGGCGTCTATGTCGATCCGGCGCTCCGCGCCCGCGTCACCGGCCAGGGCACGCCCAAGCCGGCGAGCCCGGCGAGCCCGCCGGGGCTGCCGGACGCGGATCTGAGCGAGCGCGAAATCCGCGTGCTCCGGCTGACCGCCGCCGGCTACAGCAACAAGACCATCGCCGACAAGCTCCAGATCGCGGTCAAGACGGTCGAGACCTACAAGACGCGGGCCATGGCCAAGCTCGGCTTCCACACCCGGGTCGAGATCGTCCGCTATGCGC
The DNA here is from genome assembly GCF_016653355.1 of Rhodoplanes elegans. Taxonomy (GTDB): domain Bacteria; phylum Pseudomonadota; class Alphaproteobacteria; order Rhizobiales; family Xanthobacteraceae; genus Rhodoplanes; species Rhodoplanes elegans. The sequence goes on from NZ_NHSK01000075.1 coordinate 757, forward strand.
TCGGCCGGAACTGGCTGTCCGAGGACTGACGCGGTCCGAGACGATCCGGGTCCGCGCGCCGGTCGCGCGAGGCGTCGGGTTCGGCCGGATGGACGCGCCGCCGGGCCGGGCCTAATCATGGCGATCCGCCAGGTCGGCGGAGCGTTCGAAGGATCACCATGAAGGACGCGCGTGCCCTGGGCGGGCCGGACGACACCGGGGCCGCGGATCTCGCGAGCTGCGATCGCGAGCCCATTCACGTGCCGGGGGCGATCCAGCCGCACGGTCTGCTGTTCGCCTTCGCGGAAGGCGACCTGCGGACCATCAGCGTCAGCGCCAACCTGCAGGATCTGCTCGGCCTCCCCGCCGAGACTGTGCTCGACCGGCCGATCGAGGCGACCTTCGAGCCGGCGAGCGTCGAGCAACTCCGGGTCGCGCTGCGCCAGAGCGAGGGCCCCGCCGGCGTCCCGGTCGCCATGCCGCTCCGCACCGGAGGCCCGTTCGCGTTCGACGGCGTCGTCCACCGGCACGACGGCCTGGTGCTCCTGGAGTTCGAGCCGCGCGGCGAGCCGAGCGACGGCGCTCACGCCTTCTTCCGGCGCACCAGCGGGGCGATCCGCCGCCTGCAGGCGGCCCGCACGCTCGCCGACGCCTGCGCGGCGGCGGCCCGCGAGGTCCGCCAGATCACCGGCTTCGACCGCGTGAAGGTCTACCGCTTCGCCGCCGACTTCAGCGGCGAGGTGATCGCCGAGAGCCGCGACGAGGCGATCGAGTCGTTTCTCGGGCTGCACTTCCCGCCCTCCGACATCCCGGCCCAGGCGCGCGCCCTCTACGCCCTCAATCCGGTCCGCATCATTCCGGACATCGCCTATCGGCCCGCCCCGATGGCGCCGAACCGCCATCCCTCGACCGGACGGCCGATCGACCTCTCGTTCGCGGTGCTGCGCAGCGTCTCGCCGATCCATCTCGAATACATGCGGAACATGGGCATCCGCGGGACCATGTCGGTGTCGATCCTGCGCGGCGACCGGCTGTGGGGCCTGATCGCCTGCCACAACCGGCTGCCGCGCCATGTCGGCCACGACGCGCGCCAGGCCTGCGAGATGGTCGCCCAGGTGCTCGCCTGGCAGATCGGCGTGATGGAGGAGGACGCCGTCACCCGCCACAGCCTCAAGGGCAAGGCGATCCAGCGCCGGCTGCTCAGCGACATCGAGGAGCTGCGCGACCACCGCGCCGGCCTGATCGGCAACAGCGAGGCGCTCCTCGAGCTGATGGGCGCCTCCGGCCTCTGCCTCTACGGCCGCGACGGCGTGACGACGATCGGGCGGACGCCGCCGACCGCCGTGATCGAGCGGATCGTCGATTGGGCGATCCGGGCGGAGGGCGCCGAGCTGTTCCAGACCGACCGCCTGCCGCTGCTGTTCCCGGAGGCGCAGGACTACGTGGACGTCGCCGCCGGCGTGCTCGCGGTGCCGCTGTCGCGCTCGCCGCCGCACCGGGTCATGCTGTGGTTCCGCCCGGAGGTCGCTCAGACGGTGCGCTGGGGCGGCAACCCGGAGAAGGCCGTCGAGCCGGGCCCGGACGGCGCCCGCCTGCAGCCGCGCAAGTCGTTCGCGGCGTGGACCGAGGAGTCGCGCGGACGCTCGATCCCGTGGCAGCCGCACGAGATCGTCGCCGCCGTGGAGCTGCGCGAGCTCGTCATCGACGTGATCCTGCGCAAGGCCGAGGAGCTGGAGAGCGTCAACGTCCAGCTTGCCCGCAGCAACGAGGAGCTCGAATCCTTCGCCTATGTGGCGTCGCACGACCTGAAGGAGCCGCTGCGCCACATCGAGGCCTTCGCCGGCCTGCTGAGCGAATCGATCGGCCGGAGCGGCGACACGCGGCTCGGCGCCATGGTCGGCGGCATCGAGAGCTCGTCGCGGCGGCTGCGCAACCTGATCAACGACCTCGCCGAGTTCTCGCGGCTCGGCCGCCAGGCCCAGCCGCCCGCCCCGACCGCCCTCGACGAGATCGTGCGCGAGGTCATGGACGACCTGCGCCAACGGATCGACGAGACCCGGGCGACCGTCACCTGCGCGCCGCTGCCGACCGTGCAGTGCGATCGCAACCAGGTTCGCCAGGTGCTGCAGAACCTGCTCGCCAACGCGCTGAAGTACCGGCATCCCGACCGCCCCTGCACGATCCGGATCGTCGCCGAGGTCGAGACCGAGGGGCCGCATCGCGACGCCGACGCCTTCGTTCGGGTGCTCGTCGCCGACAACGGCATCGGCTTCGATCCGAAATACGCCGAGCAGGTGTTCGAGCCGTTCCAGCGCCTGCACGGACCCGACGAGTACGAGGGCAGCGGCATCGGGCTCGCGATCTGCCGCAAGATCATCCAGCGGCACGGCGGCAAGGTCGGGGTCGAGACCGCCCCCGGCGCGGGCGCGACCTTCTGGTTCTCGCTGCCGCTCGCCACCGGCCGGGACGGAGTCCCGACCTCGCCGGGCGCGTCGTCCGGCATCGACCAGGTGTGACCATGGACGATCGTCCGACACCCGAAGCCGATGCGTCGCCGGCCGTCGATCTGACGAGCTGCGACCGCGAGCCGATCCACATCCCGGGCCGCATCCAGCCGCACGGCGTCCTGCTCGCCTTCGTCGAACCGACGCTGCGCCCGGTGGCGGTGAGCGCCAATGTCGAGAGATTCGCCGGGCTGCCGGTCGAGGCGGTGCGCGACGCGCCGCTCGCGGCCTGCCTGACCGCGCCGAGCCTCGATCGCCTCGGCGCCGTGCTGGCCGGCGACGACCCGGCCGCCGCCAACCCGATCGCCATGGCGATGCGCACGGCGGACGGCGAGCGTGACGTCGACGGCATCGTGCATCGCCACGACGGGCTCACCATCCTGGAGCTCGAGCCGCGCGACGCGACGCCCCGCCCGTCGAGCGCGTTCTTCCGCGGCATCCGGGCGGCGATCCGACGGCTGCAGACCGCCACGGACCTCGCGACGGTCTGCGCCATCGCGGCCGAGGAGGTGCGCCGGATCACCGGCTTCGACCGGGTGAAGATCTACCGATTCGCCGCCGACTGGAGCGGCCAGGTGATCGCCGAGGATCGGGCCGACAGCATTCCGTCGCTGTTCGACTTCCACTTCCCGGCCTCCGACATCCCGGCCCAGTCGCGCGCCCTCTACGCGTCCAATCCGGTGCGCATCATCCCCGACATCGGCTACGCGCCGGCGCCGCTGCTGCCCGACCGCAACCCGCTCACCGGCGGGCCGATCGATCTCAGCTACGCGGTGCTGCGCAGCGTCTCGCCCGTCCATATCGAGTACATGATGAACATGGCCGTGCATGGCGCCATGTCGGTGTCGATCCTGCGCGAGGGACGGCTGTGGGGGCTGATCTCGTGCCACAACACGCGGCCGCGCTTCGTCGCCTACGAGGTCCGCCAGGCCTGCGAGCTGATCGCCCAGGTGCTGACCTGGCAGATCGCCGTCCTCGAGGAGGCGGCGATCGTCCATCACAGCGTGCGGGTGCGCGCCGTCCAGCAGCGCCTGCTGCACGGGCTCGGCAGCCAGAAGGATCTGGCCGCCGGTCTCGCCCGCGGCGCCGACGAGATGCTGTCGCTGATGAACGCCGCCGGCTTCGCCCTGTCCGGCTTCGACGGCGTCACCACGCACGGGCAGACCCTCTCCCGGACCGAGATCACGACGCTGATCGGCGCGCTGTCGCGCGGCGAGGCCCGCGACATGTTCGAGACCGATTGCCTTGGCGCCAGCATCCCGGCCGTGGCGGCCGACCCGACGCGGGTGAGCGGGGTGCTCGCGGTGCCGCTCGGCCGCGCCTCGACCTACTACATGCTCTGGTTCCGGCCGGAGGTGGCCCAGACGGTCACCTGGGGCGGCGACCCGCACAAGCCGGTGCGCATCGGGCCGCTCGGCGGACGGCTGCAGACCCGTGCCTCCTTCGATGCATGGCGCGAGGTGGTGCGGGGCCGGTCGCGCCCGTGGCAACCGCACGAGATCGTCGCCGCCATCGAGATCCGCGACCTCGTCGTCGACGTGATCCTCAGCAAGGCCGAGGAGCTCGAAGGCGTCAATCGCCAGCTCGCCCGCAGCAACGACGAGCTCGAGTCCTTCGCCTATGTGGCGTCGCACGACCTCAAGGAGCCGCTGCGCCACATCGAGGCCTTCGCGGGCCTGTTGAAGGAGTCGCTGCCGCCGGACTCGGAAGGACGGCTCGGCGCCATGGTGAGCGGCATCGAGACCTCGTCGCGCCGCCTGCGCGCCCTCATCAACGACCTCGCCGAGTATTCGCGGGTCGGACGGCAGGCGCGGCCGCTCGCCGCGGTGCCGCTCGACGAAGTGCTGGCCGACGTGCTGGCCGACCTTCGCCCGGTGCTGGAGGAGACCGGTGCGCGCGTCACGGCAACCAGCCTGCCGGTGGTGCTGTGCGATCGCAGCCAGATTCGGCAGGTCCTGCAGAACCTGATCTCCAACGCCCTCAAGTATCGCCATCCGGAGCGCGCGCCCGCGGTCGCGGTGAGCGGGGCGATCGAGGCCGGCGCGGCGGTCGACCATGATCGTCCGGCATCCGGCGAGCCGGACCGGCACGTGCGGATCGCCGTGACGGACAACGGCATCGGCTTCGACGAAAAGTATCGCGAGCAGATCTTCGAGCCGTTCCAGCGGCTGCACGGTCCCGACGAGTACGAGGGGACCGGCATCGGGCTCGCCATCTGCCGCAAGATCGTCCAGCGCCACGGCGGCGCGATCTCGGCCGAGAGCGTCGCCGGCACCGGCGCGACCTTCACGTTCACGCTGCCGATCCGCAGCCTCGACGACGGAGACCGACCGTGACGTGCCGCGAGGGCAACCCGCCGACCGTGCTGGTCGCCGAGGACCACAACCACGACAAGTTCATCCTCCAGGAGGTCTTCTCGCGCGCCGGCGTGCGGGCCGACCTGCGCTTCGTCAGCGACGGCGAGCAGATGCTCGACTACCTGCACCGGCGCGGCGCCTTCGCGGCGCCGGGCGCCGCGCCACCGCCGAGCCTCGTGCTGCTCGACCTCAACATGCCGCGGCTGGACGGTCGCAAGGTCATCCGGCTCGTCCGCGCCGACGAGAGCCTGCGCCACCTGCCCGTCATCGCGCTGTCGACCTCGGAAAGCCCGAAGCACATCACCGAGGCCTATGCGAGCGGCATCAACGCCTATCTGGTCAAGCCCGCCAACATTCCCGACTACGTCGCCAAGATCTCCTCGCTCTGGGGCTTCTGGATGTCGGCCGCCTCGCTCCCCGCCGTCGAGGGCCGGCCGTGACGACGTCGGGCCGCGCCCTGCTGGTCGACGACGCGGAGATCGAGTTTCTCACGCTCGAGCGCATGCTGCGCCGGCTGCCGGGACGGCGGCGCGCGCTCGACTGGGTCGCGAGCTACGCGGCCGGGCTCGCCGCCGTCGAGCAGGACGCGCACGACCTCTACTTCGTCGACATCCGGCTCGGCCCGGAGAGCGGCCTCGGCCTGATCCGCGAAGCGCGCCGGCGCGGCATCCTCAAGCCGATGATCGTGCTGACCGGATTCGCCAGCGACGAGGTCGACCGCGCCGCCACCGAGGCCGGCGCCAACGACTACCTGGTCAAGGGCGAGTTCGACCACGCGCTGCTGGAGCGCACGATCCGCTACGCCGAGCGCAACGCACGCGACCTCATCGAGCTCGACCGTCGCCTCGCCGAGAGCGAGCGGGCGACCCGCGCGCTGAAGGTGCAGACCGAGCGGCGGGCCCGCGCCGAAGCCGAGCTGTCCGAGGTGCTGCGCCGGATCGTCGACGACCAGGAGACCGAACGGCGACGGCTCGCGCGCGAGCTGCACGACAGCCTCGGCCAGTCGCTGACGCTCCTTCAGCTCGGCCTCGACGCGATGGCGCGGACGCTCGCCGGCGACGGCGACATCCGCCGCGAGATCGCCTCGCTGCGGGAGCTCAGCGTCCGGGTCAGCGAGGACGTGAACCGGCTCGCCTGGGAGATCCGTCCGACCGCGCTCGACGATCTCGGCCTGCAGGAGGCGATCCGCCAGGTGCCGGCCGAGTGGCAGTCGCGCTGCGACCTCGCCTTCGAGACGCACCTCGCCCTCGACCGGCGCCTCCCCCCCGAGGTGGAGACCACGCTCTACCGCGTCGTCCAGGAGGCGATCACCAACGTGGTGCGGCATGCCGGGGCGAGCCGGATCGGCATCATTCTCGACGCAACGACCGAGGAGGTCCGGCTGATCGTCGAGGACGATGGCCGCGGGTTCCCGACCGAGGATGCGGCGCAGGCCGGCGCATCGTCGCGGCGCCTCGGCCTGCTCGGGATCCGCGAGCGACTCTCGCTGGTCGGCGGATCGCTGGAGATCGAATCGAAGCGCGGGCGCGGCAGCACCCTGTTCGCCCGCGTGCCGCTGCGATCGGCCCCGCCCCGGCCCTGAATAGTCCCACGCGGTAGGCGCACCCGCCCTGTAGGAGTAAGGGCGGAGGTCCCTACTCCCCCTGGCCCCAACCCGTATTGTCGGCTGCACGACGATGCAGGATCCGGGTCTGTTCGAAGGCTCGGTCCAGCATCTCCGGAGCTGGCCATGAGTGGGGACGCGAGAGTCCGATTACCGCCCGAGACGCTGGTCGTCGGCATCGCCGTGCTGACGCCGGAGGGCACGTTCGTCGAGCGGAACGCGGCATGGCGGAGCATGGACCTCGCGCCCGGCCGCGACGGCTCGGCCATCGGCGGCGACTCCGCCTTTCTGCGGAGCACCTGGATCGATCAGGCGCTCCACCTCCGCGACGTGATCGCCGGCCGCTGCAAGCTGTTCACCTGCCTCCAGGACGATCACGCCACGGCGGGCCGGACCTTGCTGGTCGCGATGCCGCGGGGCACGGAGCCGCCCCATGCCCTCACCCTGCTCCGCCTGAGCATGCAGGGCCTGCTGCCGATCGATCCGCTCGGCGGCGATTTGGGGTCCGCCAGCATCCCGGAGCCACGCTTCGTGATGGATCTGCTCGTGCGCACCATCGAGGACACGATCCAGACCGCCATCGGCTCGCGCACCGTACGGGCGGACGCCTGCCCCGTCCCCGCGTCGCCCGCCGGCGCCGACGACACTCACGTGGCGATCCTGAGGTTCCTGACCCCGCGGCAACGCGAGATCCTCCGCCTCATGGGGATCGGACAGTCCAACGCCGAGATCGCCGAGCAGCTCGGCATCTCGATGAACACGGTCAAGCTCCACGTCTCGGCGATCCTGCGCCGCCTCGACCTGAAGAGCCGAATGCAGGCGATCGCGCTCGGCGCCCGCATCTCTCGGCTCTGAACCCGGCCCTTCGGCTCGATTCGGCGCGCCGCGCGACGGAGCCGGGACGGCTCTCACCAGAGCGAGGCCTTGGCCCGCTCGGGCCAGGCCTGGTCGTAGGCGTCGCCGCCGACGCGCTGCTCGCTGAGCACGGCGAGGATGCGCCCGGGGGACGGCAGCGTCGCCGGATCCACCTGCGCGGCCGGATCCCACAGCGCCGAGCGAACGATCGCCCGCGCGCACTGGAAGAACACCGTCTCGACGTCGACGATCATCACGGTGCGGGGCGGCTTGCCGCCGACCGCGAAGGACGCGAGCAGCGCCGGATCCGCCGTGAGGCGGGCGCGGCCGTTCACCCGCAGCGTGTTGCCGAAGCCCGGGATCAGGAACAGGAGCCCGACCCGCGGGTCGCGCACCACGTTGCGCAGCGAGTCGATGCGGTCGTTGCCGCGGCGGTCGGGCAGCATCAGCGTGCGCGCGTCGTGGATGCGGACCACCTCGCCGGCGCGGTCGCCGCGCGGCGAGCAGTCGGCGCCTTCGGGACCGACCGTGGCGAGCACCACGAAGGGCGACGCGGCGATCAGCTGCCGATACTCCGGGGTGATGTGGTCGACCTCCTTGGCGGTCGAGGTCTCGCCCGGCGTTCCGTACAACGCCTCGAGCTCGGCGACCGTCGCGATGATCTTCGTCATGACGTATGCGCTCCGACATGCGGGATCGTGCCCCGCGCAGCATCCGTGTGCCCGCCCGACAGCACGGCATCGTGGACGACCCGGAACGGCGCGTCGGCCCCCTCCTGACGCGACAGCACGATGCGGTCGATGGTCAGCGCTCCGGCCTCGGTCACCGGGGCGAGCAGCGCCGCCAGCTTCGCGACGACGGCGTCGCGGCGCTCCGCCGCGATCGGGCCGGTGAGCGTCATGTGGAAGCGGAAGTCGTCGAAGACGTAGGGATAGCCCCAGCGATCGAGATGCTCGCGCTCGCGCGGCGACAGCGGCGCCGCGAGCCGACGGGCCCGGTCGGCATCGCTCAGGGGCGCGCGAAAAGCGTCGAGCCGGGTCACGCAGTCGGCGGCGAGCCGGTCGAGCGCGGCGTCGCGGACCGCCGGCACGACGGCGACGAAGTCGCCCAGCGCGCGCACCACCGGACGGATTACCACGGGCGCGCGCGGCTCCCGCGCCAGCGCGTCGACGGCCCGCACGAGCCCCTCCTCGCCGCATCCGGGGGCGAGACGGAACGGCGCCTTGAGGGTGGCGTGAAAGCCGTAACGCCGCGCCGGCGCGACGAGCGCGGCCCAGTCGGCCGGCAGGTCGACGCCGCTGGGCGGCGCGAGATCGTCGCCGCTGCGGCAGTCGTAGCCGAGCAGCGCGCTACCCAGGCGAAACAGCGGGCTGTCGGCGGACGGCACGAAATAGATCGCCCAGCGGGGCGAGCGGTCCTGACGTGGGTCTCGGACGGACGGGGTCATGCGCAGGTCCCGATGCGGTGCGGCGAGGCGACAGCATGCCGGAACCGACCGGGCTCGGCGAGATGGACGACGCGGCCCGCCACGACGGTCGCGACCACCCGGGGCGCCGCCGCATGGCGCCGGTCGATCAGGACGAGGTCGCCGCGGCAGCCCGCAGCGATGCGGCCGCGGTCGGCGAGGCCCGCCGCGCGGGCCGGCGCCTCGGCGATCAGCGACCAGGCGGCGGCGAGCGGCAGCGTGCCGGAGGCATCGAGGCGGAACGCCGCCAGCAGCGGCGCCGGATGATAGTAGTCGGAGGCGAGCACGGTGCAGAGGCCGAGCCGGATCATCTCGGTCGCGCTGGTCCAGCCGGTGTGGCTGCCGCCCCGGACCACGTTGGGGGCGCCGAACACGATCTCGTCGCCGTGCGCCGCGGCCTCGGCGGCCGCCTCCACGGTGGTCGGGAACTCGGCGACCCGGCAGCCGAGCGCGCGATACCACGCACGCTGCTCCGGGCTGGTGTCGTCGTGCGACAGCAGCGGTACGCCGTGCGCGAGCGCGACGCCGGCCAGGCGTTCGATCGCGCCGGAGACCTCGTGGCGCCGCGCCACGACGCGCGCGACGAGCTGCATGAACGCCTCGTGCGACAGGCCGGAACGCTCGACCATGCGGGCGAGCTTGGCGGCGCGGCCGGTCGCCTCCACGGTCAGGGTCATGTGGTCGTTGAAGGCGAGGATGTCGATCCGGCGGGCCGCGAGCCAGTCGGCGATCTCCGCTTCGGCGTCGAGATTGAACGTCTCGTGCCGCAGGTGCAGGCGGGTGTCGGCGGCGAGCCCCGGACGCAGGTCCTCGATGGCGGCGACGAGCCGCCGCGCATTGTCGGCCCCGCGCAGCCCCGGCTCCCACGACCAGGTGACGCCGTGGAACACCGTGGTGATTCCGTTGGCGACGACCTGCCGGTCGGTCTCGTGCAGGGCGACGTCGAGCGGAAAGTCGACGCCCGGCCGCGGCATGATCTGCCGCTCGAAGGCATCGCCGTGAATGTCGACGATGCCGGGCAGGACCAGGAGCCCGGTCGCGTCGAGGATCGGTCCGCCGGCGTCGCGTGCGGCCGCGTCACGCGCGGCCGCGGCGATCGATCCGTCCGCCATGACCGCCACGGTGGCGTCGGTGAAGCGCCCGTCGATCAGGACGGCGCCGCCCGTGACGACGAGGGCGGCACCCGCGTCGTCACGCTCTCGAAACGCCCCGCCCGTCACGCCGTCACCTCGCGCTCGCCGCGGCCGCCCTGATCGTCGTCGCTGCCGATCATGACCGCCCGCAGCTCCGCGAGGGACCGGCTCTCGTACGTGTCGAGGAAGGCTTCGATCGACAGCGCCCGAAAATCCGGCAGCGCGAGATGCAGCGCCTCGTGACTCCAGTCCCACCAGGCGAGCCTGATCAGCCTCGCCGCGATGTCGTCCTCGAACCGCCGGCGCACGATCCGGGCCGGATTGCCGACGACGATCGCGTAATCGGGCACGTCCTTGCTGACCACGGCATTGGCCGCGACCACCGCACCGGTGCCGATGCGGCGGCCGGCCAGGACGACGGCACCGTGGCCGATCCACACGTCGTGCCCGATGGTGACGTGACGGCTGCGCCGCCAGGCGAAGAACGCCGCCTCGTCGGTCTCGCCGGGAAAGTAGGCGCTGGCCCGATAGGTGAAGTGCGACTGGCTGGCGCGCTGCATCGGGTGGTTGCCGGGATTGATCCGGGTCATCGCCGCGACCGAGCAGAACTTGCCGATCGTCGTGTAGGCGATGTCGCTGTCGTTGACGACGTAGGAGTAGTCGCCAAGCTCCGCCTCCAGCAGTTTCGTCCGGGCGCCGACCTCGGTGAAGCGACCGAGCCGGCTGTCGCGCACGTCGGCGCTCGGGTCGATCAGCGGAACCGGAGACAGCGTCTTGCTCATGGTGGAATCCTTTTCGCCCGGGCGGCCGGAACGCTGGACACGCCGTCGTGACAAGCCGATGTCGGCGCGATGACGGAACGCTGACCGTCCCCGATCCCACCCGGTCCGCAAGGCCGTCCGCGAGGCGGCACGCGACATCGTCTCCCCGCAGCGACGCACGCCTGTCATATCGAGAGCCGATCATCCGCCGCATGCATCGGCCGTCCCATCGAACCTCCCATCGATGGGCCGGCGCACGAAGGGGTCGCTGATGCTCGTCGTCGAAGGCCTGTCCCGTCGTTTCGGCGTCCACACCGCGGTGGCGGACGCGTCGTTCGAGATCGAGCGCGGCGCGTTCGTCGGCGTGATCGGCCGCTCGGGCGCCGGAAAGTCGACGCTGCTGCGGATGATCAACCGGCTGATCGATCCGAGCGAGGGCCGCATCGTGTTCGACGGCGTCGAGGTGACGGCGTTGTCGGGGCGCGACCTGCGCCTGTGGCGCCGCCGCGCCGCGATGATCTTCCAGCAGTTCAATCTGGTCGGCCGGCTCGACGTGCTGACCAACGTTCTGATGGGGCGCGTCGCCACGGTGCCGTCGTGGCGCGCCGTGGTCGGCGCCTGGCCGGACGCCGACAAGGCGATCGCCCTCTCTGCGCTGGAACAGTTCGACATCGCCGGCCTCGCGGCGCAGCGCACCGAGACGTTGTCGGGCGGCCAGCAGCAGCGCGTCGCGATCGCCCGCGCCCTGGTGCAGGAGCCGGAGCTGATTCTCGCCGACGAGCCGATCGCCTCGCTCGACCCCCGCAACACCCGCGTCGTGATGGACGCGCTGCTGCGCATCAACAAGCATCTCGGCATCACGGTGCTGTGCAACCTGCACTCGCTCGACATCGCCCGCGACTATTGCGACCGGCTGATCGGCATGGCGGCCGGTGCCGTCGTGTTCGACGGCGCGCCGGCGCAGCTCACCGACGCGCTGGCACGGGAGATCTACGGTCTCGAGGCCGCCGACGTGATCGATCACGCGCCCGGGCTCGATCCGGTGCGCCCCGGAGCACCGGTCGGCGAAGCCGCCGCGGCCTGACCCCCTCCCGTTTCTTCCCCTGACGACGACCACAGGAGACGTCGCATGCTCGACCGTCGCATCGTTCTCGCCGGCGCGCTCGCCGCCGCGCTCGCCGCACCCGCGGCGCTGGCGCAGGACTACAAGGCGCAGGTTCCGGAGTTGATCTTCGCCAAGGTCCCGGACGAGAACGCCTCCGGCACCACCGACCGCTGGACGCCGTTCGTCAACTATCTCGCCAAGGAGCTCGGCGTGAAGGTGACGCTGCGCATCGCCAACGACTACGCCGCCGTGGTCGAGGGGCAGCGCGCCGGCAACATCCACATCGCGATGTACGGCCCGGCCTCGTATGCGCGCGCCGTCATCACCGGGGCCCAGATCGAGCCCTTCGCCATCGAGGTCAGCGCCGACGGCACCAAGGGCTACTATTCGGTGCTCTACGTGAAGGCCGAGTCCCCGTACAAGAGCATCCAGGATCTGAAGGGCAAGAACCTCTGCCTGGTCGACCCGAACTCGACCTCCGGCAACAACGTGCCGCGCTACGCCATGCACAAGATGGGGCTCGACCCCGACAGCTTCTTCGCCAAGGTCGTCTATGCCGGCAGCCACGAGAACGCGGTGATCGGCGTGCAGCAGGGTACCTGCGACGCCGCCTTCAACTGGTGGAACGACGAGACCGAGTCGAACCTCAACCGCATGGCCCGCAAGGGCATGGCTAAGGCCGAGGACTTCCGCATCGTCTTCAAGTCGGATCTGATCGTGAACTCGCCGATGGCCTATCTGACGGCGCTGCCGGCGAGCCTCAAGACGGCGATCCGCGACGCCGTGCTCAATGTCGCGACCAAGGACAAGGCCGCCTTCGACGCCATCTACGACGGCAAGCAGCTCCCGTTCCAGGCGGTCAGCCACAAGGACTACGAGCCGGTGATCGAGCTGGTGCGGTTCGTCGACGACCTGCGCAAGAAGAAGAAAGCCTCCTGATCCGCGGACCGGGGCCGTCCCCGGACGGCCTCGATCCCGAAACGTCCCGCCATGGTCTCCGCCGTCGTCATCCTCGGTTCCGAGCAGCTCGAACGGGCGGCGGCGCAGTACCGCGCCGCCGTCGCGGCGCGGCGTCTGCGGACCCTTCTCGGCCTCGCGATCCTGACAGTCGCGATCGGGCTCGCGGCCATGGCCGGCGAGGTCGATCCCGCCAAGCTCGCGGCCAACGCCCATCGCCTGCCGGCTTATGTCTGGAACTTGGTGCCGCCGCTGACCTGGCGCAATCTCGGCGCCGATCTCGCCGAGTGGTTCTGGAACCTCGACGGCTGGCTCGGGCTGCTCGTCGACACGCTGCTGATCGCCTGGCTGGGCACGCTCGCCGGCGGCATCGGAGCCTTCGTGCTCTGCTTCCTCGCCGCCGCGAATCTCGAGCGGCGCGGGATCGTTCGGGTCGTCACCCGGCGGCTTCTTGAGTTCTGCCGCACCGTCCCCGAGATGGTGTTCGCGCTCCTGTTCGTGATCGCCTTCGGGCTCGGCGCCCTGCCCGGCGTGCTGGCGCTCGCGATCCATTCGACCGGCGCGCTCGGCAAGCTGTTCGCCGACGTGGTGGAGAACATCGACATGAAGCCGGTGGAGGGCGCGACGGCGGCCGGGGCCACGCGGATCGCCGCCATTCGGCTCGCCGTGCTGCCCCAGGTGCTGTCGAGCTTCGCCTCCTACGCGCTGCTGCGCTTCGAGATCAACGTGCGGAGCGCCGCCGTGATGGGCTTCGTCGGCGCCGGCGGCATCGGCCAGGACCTGATGGTGGCGATCCGCAAGTTCTACTACACCGACGTCTCCGCCATCCTGGTGCTGATCATCGCCACCGTGATGATCATCGATCTCGTCACCGAGCGGCTGCGTCACCGGCTGATCGGCTGGGAGCGGCGCGCATGAACCCGGTGGATCTGCCGCCCCGCGCCGCCACCGCCGACCTCGCCGCGCTGCGCCGACGGCATCCCCGGGCGTTCGCGCCGGCGGGCGTGTGGACCCCGACGGGCGCCGCCGTGCTCGTCGTGATTCTCGCCGTGACCGCGGTCGCGATCTGGCGCCTCGACATCTCGGTGGCGCGGCTCGGATCGGGCCTCGTGCAGATCGTCGGCATTCTCGGGGCGATGTTTCCGCCGAGCCCCGGACCGCACCTCGCCGTGTTCCTTCACGCGCTGGCCGAGACGCTGGCGATCGCGCTGCTCGGGACGCTCGGCGGCGCCGTGCTCGCCGCCCCGCTCGGCTTCCTCGCCGCCAAGAACGTCATCCCCAACGTCTTCGCGCATTTCGCCGTGCGGCGCGGGCTCGACACCATCCGCGGCGTCGACGTGCTGATCTGGGCGCTGATCTTCATCAACGTCGTCGGCCTCGGGCCGTTCGCCGGCATTCTGGCCATCGCCATGTCGGACACCGGCTCGCTCGCCAAGCTGTTCTCCGAGGCGATCGAGAACGCCGACCGCAAGCCGGTCGACGGGGTCGTCTCTACCGGCGCCTCGCCCGTGCTGGCAGTGAGGTACGGGCTCCTGCCGCAGGTGCTGCCCGTGATGGCGAGCCAGGTGCTCTACTACTTCGAATCCAACACCCGCTCCGCCACCATCATCGGCATCGTCGGCGCCGGCGGCATCGGCCTCCATCTCGCCGAGCAGATCCGGGTTCTGGAATGGAACAAGGTGGCGTTCCTGGTGCTGATGATCCTGGTCACGGTCGCGGCCATCGACGCGGTGTCGAGCCGGCTGCGCTTCGCGATCATCGGCCGCAGCGCCATGGTGATCGACTGAGCCTCGATCCGGTTGATCAGTCCGCCGTCAGCTCTCGATCACCAGCTCGACCCGCTCGGCCGCGAAGCGCGTGCGGGTGACGACGACGGGCGTGCCCTCGGCGTCGACGTCGACGCTGTCGACCACCAGCACGGGCCGTCCGGCCGCGAGGTCGAGATGGACGGCGTCGTGAAGGTCGGCCTCCCCGGCCGTCACCCGCGTGCTGGCACGGCGATAGTCGCCGACCCCGAAATGCGCCAGCGTGCGGGTCATCGATCGTTTCGCGGCGTAGACGGCGCCGGCCGCGGGACAGCGCGCCGCCGGCAGCCACGACGTGGCGACGCACAGGACGACGCCGTCGGCGTGGCGCGACAGCTCGAGGCGCACGACCGGCGCGCCGGCGGCGAGGCCGAGACGGCGCGCCACGTCGGCGGAGGCCGGCTCCGTCGTCGTGGCGATCAGCCGGCCGCCGGGCTGGCGGCCGCTCGCCCCGACGTTCTCGGAAAACCGCGTGCGCGGCCGGATCGGATAGGCCAGCCGCGTCGATTCGACGAAGGTGCCGCTGCCGCGCGTCGCGCGAACCAGCCCGCGCGCGCGCAGCGCCGCCAGCGCGCGGCGCACGGTGTGGCGGTTGACGCCGAACTGCGCCGCGATCGCAGCCTCGGTCGGCAGCTGCGTGCCGGCCGGATAGATGCCGCGGGCGATCGCGCCGGCGAGATGGTCGGCCACCCGGCGCCACAACGCGAGGCCGTCCTCGTCGGTCCGGCGCGCGCCGGTGCCGCCGCGGGTGCGGGTCGTCGACGGGGGAACGGGAGCGGTCGTCATCAAACGGTCGCGCTTGCGGATTAGGAGTTGTCTATTAGCATAGACAACTCGGCGACGCCACCGGATCCCGACGTGACCACCACCCCCCTCGATGCGACACCGTCGCGCGGCACGACCGATGCGAGCCAGACCGCGGGCCGGACCCTGGACCGCGGTACCGTCTCGATCGAGGCGCGTCGTGCCGCCATGGCCGTGCTGGTCGAGGCTGAGGCCGCCGACATCGCCGCACGTCTCGACACGCTCGGCCCGCTGCCGGCGCACGACGACATCCGCCGGCCCGAGGCGGGCCTCGTGATGGTGCAGGGCCGCATCGGCGGCGACGGACGCGCCTTCAATCTCGGCGAGGCGACGGTGACGCGCACCGCGGTCCGGCTCGCCGGCGGCGAGGTCGGCTTTTCCTGCGTGCTCGGCCGGGACGGCGCCAAGGCGCGGCTCGTCGCGCTGTGCGATGCGCTGATGCAGAGCGACCTTTGGCGTACCGCCGTCGAGACGCGGGTCGTCGCACCGTTGCGCGAAACGCTCGAGGCGGCGGAGCGGACCGAGGCGGCCCGGACGGCGGCGACGCGCGTCGACTTCTTCACGCTCGTGCGCGGGGAGGACTGAGATGGACGCGCGCCTGTCGCCCGGCTTTCGCGATCCGGTGAACGCCGCCCACGCGGTGTTCCGTGCCGTGATGGATGCGCTGGCGCGGCCCGGCGCGGTCGTGCCGCTCGGTGAGTTCGCGGCCCTCGCCCCGCCGGCACCGCTGCGCGCCGGTGCGGCCGCAGTCGCGCTGACGCTCTTCGACCAGGACACGCCGGCGTGGCTCGACCCGCCGCTCGCCGCCGCGCCCGCCGTCGCCGCGTGGCTGCGCTTCCACACCGGCGCGCCGGTGGTCGACGATCCGGCCGCGGCGTCGTTCGCCTTCGTGTCGGACCCGACGGCGATGCCCTCGTTCGGCTCCTTCGCGCCGGGCACGCCCGACTATCCGGACCGCTCGGCGACCGTGATCCTGCAGGTCGACGATTTCGCGCACGGTCCGCCGCTGATTCTCGCCGGCCCCGGCATCCCGGGCTGCCGCACCCTGCAGGCGACGCCGCTGCCCGACGACATCGCCGCGCGCCTCGTCGCCAACCGGGCGCTGTTCCCGTGCGGCATCGACCTCGTGCTGGCGACCGACACGGCCGTCGCGGCGCTGCCGCGCTCGGTGACGCTCGGCGAGGGGACCTGACATGTATGTCGCGGTGAAGGGCGGCGAGCGCGCCATCGAGAACGCCCACCGGCTGCTCGCCCATGCGCGGCGCGGCGATCCCGCCGTGCCCGAGCTGACGCTCGATCAGATCACCGGTCAGCTCACGCTCGCGGTCGACCGGGTGATGACCGAGGGCTCCCTCTACGACCGCGCGCTCGCTGCAAGGGCTATCAAGCAGGCGCATGGCGACCTGATCGAGGCGATCTTCCTGCTGCGCGCGTTCCGGGCGACGCTGCCGCGGCTCGGCACGACCCGGCCGCTCGACACCGGCGCGATGCGGGTGCGACGGCGCATCTCGGCGACCTTCAAGGACCTTCCGGGCGGCCAGGTGCTCGGGCCGACCTTCGACTACACGCATCGCCTGCTGGAGCCGGACGACGGCACGGTGGCCGCCGAACCGGCCGCCGCGGAGCCCCTGCCCGGCGCGATGCCGCGCGTCACCGATCTGCTCGCCGCCGACGACCTGGTCGAGCCCGCGCCGCCGCCGGCCGATGCCACGCCGCCGGGCGATCTCACCCGCGACGCGCTCGCCTTCCCGGCCGAGCGCGACCTGCGCCTGCAGAATCTCGCCCGCGGCGACGAAGGCTTCCTGCTCGCGCTCGGCTACTCGACCCAGCGCGGCTACGGCCGCACCCATCCGTTCGCCGGCGAGATCCGCATGGGCGAGGTGGCGGTGGAGGTCTTTGCCGAGGAGGCCGGCTTCGCCCTGCCGATCGGCCGCATCACCGTGACGGAGTGCCAGACCATCAACCAGTTCAAGGGCTCGGCGAACGAGCCGCCGCGCTTCACCCGCGGTTACGGGCTCGTCTTCGGGCACGGCGAGCGCAAGGCGATGAGCATGGCGCTGGTCGACCGCGCGCTGCGCGCCGGCGAGCTCGGCGAGGAACCGACGGCGCCGGCCCAGGACGAGGAGTTCGTGCTGGCGCACTCCGACAACGTGCAGGCGACCGGCTTCGTCGAGCACCTCAAGCTGCCGCACTATGTCGACTTCCAGGCCGAGCTCGGCCTGGTGCGCAAGATGCGGGCGGCGTTCTTCGCGCAACGCCGCGACAGCGGCGACGCGCAGGGCGACCACGCGACGCCAGACGAGCCGAAGGACGACGACCTGAAGGAGGCGGCCGAATGACCGCGCCGACCTACAACTTCGCCTATCTGGACGAGCAGACCAAGCGGATGATCCGCCGCGCCATCCTCAAGGCGATCGCGATCCCCGGCTATCAGGTGCCGTTCGCCAGCCGCGAGATGCCGATGCCCTACGGCTGGGGCACCGGCGGCGTGCAGGTGACAGCCGCCGTGCTCGGCCGCGACGACGTGCTGAAGGTGATCGACCAGGGCTCCGACGACACCACCAACGCGGTGTCGATCCGGAAATTCTTCGCCCGCACGGCCGGCGTGCGGACGACGACGCGCACCAGAGAGGCGACCGTGATCCAGACCCGTCACCGCGTGCCGGAGACGCCGCTGCGCGCGGGGCAGATCCTCGTCTTCCAGGTGCCGATCCCCGAGCCGCTGCGCTTCCTCGAGCCGCGCGAGACCGAGACGCGACGCATGCACGCGCTCGCCGACTACGGCGTCATGCACGTGAAGCTCTACGAGGACATCGCCCGCCACGGGCACATCGCCACCACCTACGCCTACCCGGCCAAGGTCGCCGACCGCTACGTGATGGACCCCTCGCCGATCCCGCGCTTCGACAACCCGAAGCTCGACGACTGTCCGGCCCTCCAGCTGTTCGGCGCCGGGCGTGAAAAGCGCATCTACGCGATCCCGCCGCACACCCGCGTCGTCTCGCTCGACTTCGAGGATCATCCGTTCGAGCCCTATCGCCACCCCGGCTGCTGTGCCCTGTGCGGCGCGACCGACTCGTTCCTCGACGAGGTCGTCACCGACGACCGCGGCACCCGCATGTATGTCTGCTCCGACACCGACTACTGCGAAGGAAGGCGCGAGGCGGCCGCGGCGCGCGCCGGGCAGGTCGAGGAGGCGACCCATGGCTGAGACGCCGCTCGCCGCTCCTGCGCCGGACCTCGTGATCCGCCCCGCCACCGCGGCGGATCTCCCCGGCGTTCTCGCCCTCTACGCCCAGCCGGACTTCGACGCCGGCGACGTGTTGCCGCTTCCCCAGGCGGAGGCGCTGCTGAAAAAGTTCGCGCGCTATCCCGACTACACGCTCCATGTCGCATGCGAAAATGATCACGTCGTCGGCACGTTCGCGCTTCTCGTGATGGACAATATCGGCCACCGCGGCGCCCCCTCGGCGATCGTCGAGGACGTGGCGGTCGATCCGGCCCGGCAAGGCACCGGCATCGGCGCCGCGATGATGCGCTTCGCGCTCGCGCGCGCCGCCGAGAAGGGCTGCTACAAGCTGATGTTGTCATCCAATGCACGGCGCGCCGCCGCGCACGCCTTCTACGAGGGGCTCGGCTTCGAGCGCCATGGCTACTCGTTCCGGGTCGCCGTCGTCCCCGCCCCGGTCGACCAAGATGCCCGCACGGCCGAGACGTCCGCATGACCGCGCCCGACGACGACGCCCCCCTGCTGATCGCCGAGGGGCTCACCACGCATTACGGCCGCCAGCTCGGCTGCCGCGACGTGTCCTTCGCGCTTCACGAGGGCGAGGTGCTCGCCGTGGTGGGCGAGTCGGGCTCCGGCAAGTCGACGCTGCTGCGGCTCCTGTCCGGCCTGATGGCGCCGGAGGCCGGCCGGGTGCTCTACCGCATGCGCGACGGCGTCACCCGCGATCTCGCGACCCTCGCCGAGGCCGAGCGGCGCTTCCTGTTCCGCACCGACTGGGGCTACGTGCACCAGGACCCGGCCGCCGGGTTGCGCATGGGCGTGTCGGCCGGCGCGAACGTGGGCGAGCGGCTGATGGCGGTCGGCTGGCGCCACTACGGCCGCATCCGCGACACCGCGGTCGACTGGCTCGACCGCGTCGAGATCGCCGCCGACCGCATCGACGAGACGCCGCGCAGCTACTCGGGCGGCATGCGGCAGCGCCTGCAGATCGCCCGCAACCTGGTCACCGGCCCTCGCCTCGTCTTCATGGACGAGCCGACCGGCGGGCTCGACGTGTCGGTTCAGGCGCGCCTGCTCGATCTGCTGCGCGGCCTCGTCGCCGATCTGGGGCTCGCCGCCGTGGTGGTCACCCACGACCTCGCGGTGGCGCGGCTCCTCTCGCATCGCATCCTGGTGATGAAGGACGGGCTGGTGATCGAGACCGGCCTCACCGACCAGGTGCTCGACGACCCGCACGAGGCCTACACCCAGCTCCTCGTCGCCTCGATCCTGCCGCCCTGAGGCCGCCATGCTCGCGCTCGAGATCACCGGTGCCGCCAAGACCTTCACGATGCATCTGCAGGGCGGCGTCCGGCTGCCCGTCGTCGCCGGCGTCGACCTGCAGGTCGCGCCGGGCGAGTGCGTCGTGCTCACCGGCCCGTCCGGCGCCGGCAAGTCGTCGGTCCTGAAGATGATCTGGGGCAGCTACCGGTGCGACGCCGGCGCCATCATGGTCCGGCACGGCGACACGATGGTCGGCGACACGATGGTCGACGTCGCGCGGGCGACGCCGCGCCAGATCCTGGCGCTGCGTCGCGACGTCGTCGGCTATGTCAGCCAGTTTCTCCGCGCGGTGCCGCGCGTGCCGGCGATCGACGTGGTCGCCGAGGCGGCCGGCCGGCAGCCCCGCGAGATGGCGCGGGCCGCGGCCGCCGATCTGCTCCGCCGCCTCGCCATCCCGGAGCGGCTGTGGCCGCTGCCGCCCGCCACCTTCTCGGGCGGCGAGCAGCAGCGCATCAACATCGCCCGCGGCTTCTTGCCCGACCTCCCGCTCCTGCTGCTCGACGAGCCGACCGCCTCGCTCGACGCCGCCAACCGCGCCGTCGTCGTCGATCTGATCAGGGCCAAGAAGGCGCGCGGCACCGCCGTCGTCGCCGTCGCCCACGACGCCGAGGTCCGCGACGCCATCGCGGACCGCCTCGTCGACGTCACCCGCTTCACCGGAACCCGCCCGCAATGACCGACCCGACCGTGACCGACCCGACCGCCAGCGACCCGACCGAGAGGCTGCTCACCAACGCTCGGGTCGTGCTCGCCGACCGCGTGATCGAGCGCGGCTGGGTGGCGATCGCGCGCGGCCGCGTCGTCGCGGTCGGCGACGGCGCCGCCCCCGAGAAGGGCGACGATCTGGGCGGCGACCTCCTGCTGCCCGGCCTGGTCGAGCTGCACACCGACCACATCGAGGCGCATTACGTGCCGCGCCCGAAGGTCTACTGGAACCCGGCCGCCGCGGTCGTGTCCTACGACGGCCAGATCGCGACGAGCGGCATCACGACGGTGCTCGACTCGCTGCGAGTCTGGCGGGAGGAGAGCGCCGAGGCGGTCGACGGCCAGGCGACGACGCTGGCGGCCGCGATCTCGACGGCGCGCGACGCCGGGCTCCTGCGCATCGATCACCTGCTGCATCTGCGCTGCGAGGTGCCGATGCCCGATGTCGTCGACGAGGCGCGATCACTGGTCGACCGGCCAGACGTGCGGCTGATCTCGCTGATGGACCACACGCCGGGCCAACGCCAGTTTCGCGACGAGGAGAAGCTGCGCATCTACTATCGCGGCAAGGCCGGCGGCCTCACCGACGCCGAGCTCGACGTGATGTTCGCCCGCCGGATCGCCCTGCAGGCGGCCCATGCCGGTGACAACTACCGGGCGCTGGTCGACCTCGCCCGCGCCCGCGACGTGCCGCTGGCGAGCCACGACGACACCACGCTCGATCATGTCGCCGAGGCGGTCCGCGACGGCATCGCCATCGCCGAGTTTCCGACCACCATGGAGGCGGCGATGGCCCTGCACGCCGCCGGCGTGCGGGTCATGATGGGGGCGCCGAACCTGGTGCGCGGCGGCTCGCACTCCGGCAATGTGGCGACCGCCGACCTCGCCGCTGCTGGCGTGCTCGACATCCTCTCCTCCGACTACGTGCCGTCGAGCCTGCTCGGCGCCGCGCTGCTGCTGCCCGAGCTGGTGCCCGGCCTCGACCTCGCCACGGCGGTGCGCACCGCCTCCAAGACGCCGGCCGAGGCGGTCGGCCTGACCGACCGCGGCGAGATCGCGCCGGGCAAGCGCGCCGATCTCATCCAGGTCCGGTGGGTGGACGGGATCGCGGCGGTGCGTCGCGTCTGGAGCGCCGGGCGCCGGGTCGCCTGAACGACGCGCCGCGCCGAAGCGCCTGTCGTCGGATCGGTGGCGAACGAACGAGCCGACGGCCGGCCGCCCGCCGTCAATGCGCCGCCTCGGCCGGGATGCCACGCGCGGCCAGCTCCTCGCGCCAGGTCTTGAAGTAGTCCTCGTCGCGGTCGTTGTCGTGATGGTCGTGATAGGCGTTCTCGGTCATGCCGAGGCGCCAGTAGCCGATGGCGTGGATCTGGCGGCGGTCCATCCGGCGCTCGTCGCGCACATAGGCGCGCAGCGATCGCACGGTCGCCGACTCGCCGGCGATGAAGGCGAACGGCCGAACGGCGGTTTCGGGCCACGGCAGCGTCAGCACGGCGTCGCGCAGCAGCGTGGTGCGGCCGGGCGCCTGACCGTTCCGATGCAGCCAGGTCAGCGTGATTCCAGTGGGCTTGCGGAAGGTCTGCTCCTCGGCCGCGTCCGGCACCTCGACGAAGGCATGGCCGACGGCGTCGTCCGGCAGCTTCTCCAGGATCGCGGCGATCGCCGGCAGGGCCGTGTGATCGCCGGCGAACAGATACCAGTCGGCCGGGTTGATGTTGCGGCCGCCGGGTCCGCCGACGCCGACGCGGTCGCCGGACTTCGCTCGGCGCGCGAAGCGGGTCGCCTCGCCGTCGGCGTGCAGCACGAAGTCGACCGCGAGCTCGCCCCTCGCCGTGTCGAACCAGCGCAGCGTGTAGGTGCGCACGATCGGGCGGACCGGGTCCTTCGGCCAGATCGGCTTGCCGCCCGGGCCTTCCAGCGGCCAGCCCGGATCGTCGACACCCTCGGGCGCGAACAGGATCTTGAGGTTCAGCGCGTCGTCGCGGAAGCCGGCGAGCTCGGGCCCGCCGAGGATCAGGCGGCGCATCTGCGGCGTCACGCGTTCGGTGCGCAGCACCTCGAGCACGCGGATGCCGCGGAAGCGCGCCGGCGCGCCGGCCGTGGCGATGGTCGGGTCGGTCATGAGAGTCCCTCGTGGCGATCAGGCTGCGGTGGAGTTTTCGGGCGGGACGCCGGCGGCCGTTGCAGCGGAATGCGGCGCATCGAGCGCACCCTCGACGACGACATGCGGGACGCCGTTCGGGCCGGGCGCGATGCGGGCGGCGACGCCCCACACGGAGGCGAGCGTCTCGGCGGTCAGCGCCTGGGCCGGCGTGCCGTTGGCCGCGACGCGGCCGTGGTCGAGCACGACGACGCGCTCGGCCCAGCGCGCTGCGAGATTGAGGTCGTGCAGCACGACGACGACGGTGCGGCCCTCGGCGGCGAGCGAGCGGGCCGCCTCCATCACGGTGACCTGGTGGCGCAGATCGAGCGCGCTGGTCGGCTCGTCGAGCAGCAGCAGGCGCGGCTCGCGCACCAGCGCCTGGGCGAGGCTGACGAGCTGGCGCTGGCCGCCGGAGAGCTGGTCGAGCCCGTCGAGCGCGAGGTCGACGATGCCGAGCCGGTCGAGGGTCGCGACGGCGCGGCGGGTCGCGTCGGCATCGGCGAGCCCGTCCGGCCGCGACGCCTCGAAGGCGGCGACGACCGATTCCAGCACCGACAGGGCAACGCCCTGCGGCAGCGCCTGCGGCATGAAGCCGACCAGATCGGCGCGCGCGACGAGCGGCAGGCGCAGGAGATCGACGTCGCCGAACATCACCCGCCCCTCGGCCCTGACGAGGCCGGCGAGCGCCTTCAGCAGCGTCGACTTACCGGCCGCGTTGGGTCCGGTGAGCGCCGTCACGGCGCCGGCCGGCAGCGGCGGCAGCGAAAGGTCGCGCAGCACCGGGCGGCGCGGATAGCCGGCCGTGAGCCGTTCGATCGTCAGCGCGGCCCGCATCAATGCCCCCGCCGGGTCAACACGAGAGTGATGAAGATCGGCACGCCGACGAGCGACGTGATCAGGCCGATCGGCAGCACGATGCCGGGCACCGCGGCCTTGCTGGCGACCGAGGCGAGCGACATCAGCACGGCGCCGCACAGCGCGCTCGCCGGCAGGAAGAAGCGATGGTCCTCGCCGATCAGCAGGCGTGCGATGTGCGGCCCGACCAGGCCGACGAAGGCGATCACACCGACATAGGCGACGGCGGCGCCGGTCAAGAGGCTCAGCCGCATCAGCGAGAGCATCCGCAGCCGGGCGATGTCGATGCCGAGGCTCTGCGCCCGCTCGGTGCCGAGCCGCAGCGCCGTGAGCGTCCAGGCGGCCCGGAACGAGAACGGCACCACGCAGGCGATGACGAGGGCGAGGATCGTCACCTTCTCCCGGGTCGCCCGCGACAGGCTGCCCATGGTCCAGAACACGAGCTGCTGCAGGGCCTGCTCGCTCGCCACGAACTGGGTGATGGCGACCAGCGCGTTGAAGGTGAAGAACAGCGCGATGCCGAACAGCACCAGGCTGTCGCCGCTGCGGCGCAGCCGCCCGAGCGACTGCAGCAGCATGGCCGAGCCGAAGGCGAACACGAAGGCGTTGACCGGGATGCTCCAGGTCGCCGGCACGCCGGGCAGCGCGAAGCCGAGCACGATGGCGAGCGCCGCCCCGAAGGTCGCGGCGGCCGACAGGCCGAGCGTGAACGGGCTCGCCATCGGATTGTTCAGCACGGTCTGCATCTCGGCGCCGGCGAGCGCCAGTGCGGTGCCGACCAGGATCGCCATCACGGCCTGCGGCAGCCGCACGTCGAAGACGATCACGGCGGCGGCGCGCCCGAGCGTGTCCGGAAACAGGAGACCGCGCACCACGTCGAGGGCAGTCAGGGTCGACGGGCCGGTGCCGAGGTCGACCACGAAGGCGGCAATGCCGGCCAGCGCCAGCGCGAGAAAGATCAGGGCCCGCCGTCGCAGCCGCCGCCGATGCGCGACCAGCGCCGCCTCGGCGACGGCGGAAAGGGGCGCGGTGCCGGTCATGGTCACGGACGGCGTTCCAGTCGGGCACGGGATGTCGGCAAAGTTCCGAGGCCGGGGCTCACCCCCCTCCCTGTCCCTCCCCCACAAGGGGGGAGGGAACGCAGGAGCCGGAGCCTCTCGGCAAACGGACGGGCCACCGTGCTTTTCGCGACAGCATCGCGTCGCACTTCGGCCTGCTCCCTCCCCCCTTGTGGGGGAGGGTTGGGGAGGGGGGTAGCCACACCCGCGACCATTTCGACCAACACAAGGACCACCATCACATCCTCACCGCCCCCCGCCGTCGAGCGACACCCAGTAGGTGCCGTGCATGGGGACGGCGAGCAGCGTCTCGTTGGCGATCTTCAGGCTCGCATCGGGATCGACGTCGCCGAACAATTTCGGATGGAACCACTTGGCGAGCGCCTCGAGGGCCAGCACGTTGAGCGGGAAGTTGCCGAACAGGTGCCACAGCCCGTGCACGCGCCCGCTGCGCACCGCCGCGATGTCGGCGAGGCCGGGGCTCCTCACGATGCCCTGCAGCTTGGCGCGCGACTCGGCGGCGTCGACGCCCGGGCCGAGCACCAGCCCGCCGGTGCCGGCGAGATGCTGGCCACCGGTGCCGACATACACGTCGGGATCGCGCCCCATCACGTATTCGAGGCTGATCGGGCCGAACGGCGTCTTCAGCACATCGACCGCGATGTTGGTGCCGCCGGCGGGATCGATGAAGGCCCCTATGGTGGCGCGGCCGGGCGCGTTGCAGCACTCGGCGAGGCCCGCATGGGCGTGCATCAGCACGGTCGGGGCGACCGGCGTCGCCGCGGCGAGGCGGTCGCGGATGCGCCCTGCCCGGCTCTCGTGGAACTGGACGACACGTTCGGCCGCATCCTCGCGGCCGAGCACGCGGCCGAGCAGCCGCAGGCTCGGCACGATGTTGTCGAGCGGCTTGGCGATCAGATCGACGAAGACGACCGGCACGCCGGCGGCGGCGAAGCGGTCGAGCGTCTCCTTCGAGCGCAGCGACGGGCCGTAGCCACCGGACAGGATCGCGAGATCGGGGCCGGTCGCCAGCGCCTGCTCGATCGAGAAGGTCTCCTCGCTGCCGCGGCCGACGATCGGCACGCCGGCGATCGCCGGGAACTTCTCCAGATAACGGCCGTACGTCACCTTGTCCTGGCGGGCGAGATCGCCGGGCCAGCCGGCGAGCAGCGACACGGGATCGGGATGGACGAGCGACAACGTGATCAGCTGGCGCCCCTCGCCGAGCACGATCCGCTTCACCGGCCGGGCGATCTCGACGCGGCGGCCGGCGATGTCCGTCACTGCGATCAAGTCGCGGGCCGCGCGGGCGCGGCGCGGCAGCAGCACGCCGGCCGTCGCGGCGGCGCCGGTGGTGAGAAGGGTGCGGCGGGAGAGGGTCATGGGTTGCTCCGCAACGGCCGGCCGAGCGCCAGCGTGACGGCGCGCGCGATGGCGGCCGGGACGACCGACACGTGGTCCTCGTCGCGGAACTCGACGTAGTCGACCGTGAGCCCGCAGCCGGCGAGCGGCGCGAGGCGCGCCGCCATCTCGCGGGCATTGTCGACCATGCGGTTGCGCCGCTTCCAAGCGGCGCGGACCTCGACGTCGGTCCCGTCGATTTCCACCGCGGTCGGCTCCTGCTCGCAGCCGCCCATGGTGATCAGCAGGCGAAGATCGTTGCCGGGCCGCAGCGCCGCGACGAAATCGCGCTCGTGCGAAAGGACCACCCGGTCGGCGAACCAGATCGACGGGCTCGCCGCCACATACGTGCGGAACAGCCCCGGCCGCGTGAACAAGGTGTAGAGCGTGAACAGCCCGCCGAAGGAGTGGCCGAACAGCGTGCGGCGCACCGGATCGAGCGGAAAATCGCGGCCGATCGCCGGCAGCACGTCGCCTGCGACGAAATCAAGGAACGCGTCGGCGCCGCCGACCGGCGGCCAAGCCGAGTCGTCCGGCCGCGGCGGCATCGTCAGCGGCCCGCGCGGCGCCGGCGTGTAGTCGAAGGTGCGGCGGACGAGGTCGAGCGGCTCGTCGGTCGGATAGCCGAGTCCGACCACCACGGCCGGCACCACGCCGGTCACCTCGGTCCGCCGCGAGCGCAGGGCCACCACCTCGGCGAAGGTCGCGAAGGCGGCGTTGGCGTCGGTCAGCACGATCAGCGGCCAGCCGGCCGGCGACGGCGGTTTTCCGTGCGGGCGCGCGACGAAGACGCGATGCTCCAGGCCGTCGCGCGACCGCATCGCCAGCACCTGCGTGTGCGGCAACGCCGCCGGCGGGGGGCTGTTGCCGGCGGCGTCGAGGCGATCGCGGCGTGCCGCGACCGCCGGTCCCGAGGATCGCATCACCAGCGATACCTCGCCGTCGCCAGGATGGTGCGCCGCGTGCCGAAATAGCAGCCGGTGTCGAAGCTGCCGCTGCCGGCGCTGCAGGACGCGACATACTCCTTGTCGAACAGGTTGGAGGCGTTGAGCGACAGGCGCAGCCCCTTGAGCTTTGGCTCGATGGTATCGAAGTCGAAATGGACGGCGGCGTCGACCAGCGTGAAGGCCGGCACCTCGAGCGTGTTGGCGACGTCGCCGAAGGTCGACGAGACGTGACGCACGCCGGCGCCGAGACCGAGTCCCGCGAACGGGCCGTCGCGGAACGTGTACATGCCCCACACCGAGCCGAAATACTCCGGCACCTGGATGGGCCGCTTGCCGAGGCTGGTGTCGTTCGCCTGCGTCACCACCATGTCCTGCCAGGTGAAGGCGCCGAGCAGGTCGATGTTGCGGTTGATGCTCGCCTTGGCCTCGAGCTCGACGCCGCGGGTGCGCACCGCGCCGCTCTGCACGCTGCACGAGCTCGTCGCCGTGGTGCCGCAGCCCTTGTGGGTCGGGTCGGTGTCGGGCGTCTGCACGTTGTACTGGGTGAGCTCGTAGACGGCCGCCGTGAACAGCATGTTGGTGCCGGGCGGCTGATACTTGAGGCCGGCCTCGACCTGCTCGCCGGTGGTCGGCTTGAACGGCCGCTTGTAGTAGTCGAGCGTCGAGCCGGTCACCGGCTCGAACGAGGTCGAGTAGCTGATGTAGGGCGCGAGACCGTTCTCGAAGTGATAGAGCAGCCCGGCCCGCCAGGTGGTCGCCTCGTCGGTTTGCGAGGCCGCCGTGACGGCGCCCGACGCGATGGTGACCTGGTTGAAGTCGAAACTCGCCCGGTCGCGCCGGATGCCGAACATGCCGATCAGGTTGCCGAGCCGGATCTGATCCTGGATGTAGAGGCCGAGCTGGTCGTTGGTCTGCTTCGCGTCGCTCTGATAGGCCGGGACGGGGATGTTCTGCCAGTACAGCGGAGCGAGGAAGTTGATGGTGGCGACGCCGGTGCTGGCGCTGCCGAGCAGGCGGCTCGCATCGGCGTACTGGTAGTCGAGGCCCATCAGCACCGTGTGCTTGAACGCGCCGGTGTAGAACTGCGCCTGCACCTGGTTGTCGGTGGCGAGCGAATCGAGCTCGTCCTTCACGTTCGACTTCGACCGGTTGATGATCGACTGCGCCGCGTTGGCGTAGCTGGTCGGAGAGAGACCGCGGAAGTTCGTCTCGAGATGCATCACCCGCGTGTTCTGGCGGATCGTCCAGACGTCATTGAATCGATGCTCGAACAGCGAGGTGAGCGAGGTCTGCTTGCGCTCGAACACCTCGTAGCCCGGATCCGAGACGTTGAAGCTCGACGAGATCCAGCCGCTCCGGCTCGGCATCACGGTGCCTTCCTTGGGCAGGAACACCGAGTAGAAGCTGTTCGGATCCTGGGTGTGGTTGGCGAGCAGCGTCCAGGTGGTGTCGCTGTTGGGCTTCCAGGTCAGCGCCGGGGCGAGCACGTAGCGGTCGTCCTCGGTGTAGTCGACCTGGGTGCCGGAGTTGCGCGCGAGGGCGGTCAGCCGATAGAGCCAGTGGCCGTCCTTGTCGATCGGGCCGGAGAAGTCGAACGTGCCCTGCAAGCGCTCGAAGTTGCCGCCCGTGACCTGCACCTCGTGGAACGGCTTGTCGAGCGGCCGCTTGGTGACGAGGTTGATCATGCCGCCCAGATTGGTTTGTCCATAGAGGATCGACGAAGGGCCGCGCAGCACCTCGATGCGCTCGAGCGTGTAGGGATCGACCGTCGGCACCGCGAACGAGATTCCGCGCTGCAGCTTGAGGCCGTCCTGGAAGCCGACGAAGCCCTGCAGCACGCCGAGATTGCCGCCGTAGCCGCGCACCGGGATGATGTCGAAGCGGCTCGCCGGCCGCAGATCGGTCAGCACGCCCGGCGTGTAGCGCAACGCCTGGCTGACGCTCTGGGCCTGCTGGTCCTCCATCTGATCACGGGTGACGATCGACACCGACTCGGGCGTCTCGACCACCGGCGTGTTGGTCTTGGTGCCGGTCATGCTGCGGTCGGCGACGTAGCCGTCAACCGGGCCGACGGCGCTCCCCGAGGTCGCCGCGACGCCGCGCGTCGCCGTGACGGCGCCACCCGCACCGCCGGCGCCGGGAGCCGTCGCCTCGCCGCCGCCGCCGACGCCGGTGTCGCGATCCCCCTCGACCCGGATGGTCGGCAACGCCGTGCTCTGCGCGAGGGCCGTCGCGGCGAAGGTGCCGGTCAGCATCGTCGTGGCGAGCAACAGGCCGACGATCCGCACGGATCCGCTGGTCGATATCGTGTGAGTCATGGTCAGCCCCTGTCGTCGAACTCACGGCCGTAGCCGTGTCACGCCCGTCCCCAATTGATCCCGACAGTTAACCGCGGGCCGGGGAGGCGTACATTCGACAGGGCGTGTATTTCCTTTGCGAAATCACCAAACGCCTACGACAAAGGGCTTCCCTGCTGCAATTCTAGACTTCGAAGTTTAGAGCTATACCATTTCGAAATCGCTGGAGAGTCGTTGACGTCACTGTCGCTCTCGACGAAGTTGCTCGCGTGATCGATCGGACGACACCTCGAGCGGCGGTACAATGAACGCGAGCCAGGACGGCGCGGGCGGACGGCTCGTGCGCCATCGCGACCTGCGGCGGTGGGCCAAGGCGGCCGACTTCCACCTGGTCGCTCCGGTGCTCGACGACGATGCGGCGCTGCTGCGCGGCGACTTCGTCCAGCTCGTGCTGCGCTCCGGCCTTCAGCTCCACGCCACCGACGTGTGGGACCTGCACGACCTCGAGACGCGCGCCGTGCAGGAGCCGGGCCTGACCTTCTCGCTGTTTCTCGAAGGCGGCGTGACGGCCCATGTGGGCGAGCGCGCCTTCGCCATGGGGCGTCCCGACGCACGGGGCGGCCCGGTCGAGGCCGTGGTGGTGGCCCGCGCACGGCGCGAGATGTTCCGCCGCGTCTCGGCCTGCGGCACCCATGTCCGCAAGGTCACCGTGACGGTGTCGCCGCAATGGCTGGAGGAGAGCGGCCTCGACGCCATCGAGGATCATCGCGGCGTCCTGGCGTTCAGCCGCTCGCATCTCGCCAGCCTGCGCTGGACGCCGTCAGCGCGGCTGGTCTCGCTGGTCGAGCAGATCCTCAAACCGCCGCCCTACGCGCCGCTGATGCGCAACCTGTACGTGGAGAGCCGGACGCTCGACATCGTCGGCGAGGCGCTCAACGCGGTCGCGCACGCCGACATCGCCGCTCAGGACAGGGTCGCCGCCGCGATGCTGCGGCCGAAGGACTATGCCCGGGTCCGCGCCGTCTGCGATTTCATCGATGCCCATCTGGACGAAGCCGTGACGCTCGACACGGTCGCCCGCCATGTCGGCATGAGCGTCTCGACGCTGCAGCGGGTGTTCCGGGCGGCGCGCGGGACGACGGTCGTCGATCACATCCGGGCCCGCAAGCTGGAGCGCGCCCGCGAGGCGCTGGAGCGCGACGGCGTCTCGGTCAACGAGGCGGCGTTCCTGGCCGGCTATGCCAACCCGGCGAATTTCGCCACCGCCTTCAAGCGCACCTTCGGCGTGCCGCCACGCTATTTTCGCGCCAGGCTGTAGGCGCAGTTCCGGCCGTCGCGGCTCGCGGGATCTGCGCAGCCGCACATCACCGACCGGCTCATCGCGGTCGTCGGAGCACAGCCGCCATGGCGGGCGCGGCCATGCTCCGGTCGCAACGCGACCAGTGCGACAAACGCCCTACTTCGGCAGGACGGGAGTCTCGGGCAGGAAGCCGGGGCGCCAGATCTGCTCGGCCGTGAGCTTCTCGCCCGGGATGTCGACGTTCTTGTTCATGAAGTCGACGGTGCGCTTCATCGTGTCGAGCGAGACGGTGCCGAAGCCCTTCTTCTCGACCTCGGGCGTAACGGCGATGCGCTTCAGGATCTCGACCTCCTCGGCGACGATGTCTGGATTGAGCGCCTTGACGTACTGGATCTGGATCTGCGCCGCCTCCTTCGGGTTGGCGAGGGCGTACTGCCAGCCGCGCAGCGAGGCGCGCACGAACTTCTTCACGACGTCGGGGTTCTTGGTCAGATACTCCTCGGTGGTGCCGATCGAGTTCGAGTAGATGTCGAGCCCGTAGTCGCCGAGGAACAGGCACTTCGGCTTGGCCTCGGTGACGGCGCGGCGGATCGCCGGCTCGCTCATGATGAACTGGTCGACCGAGGCGACCTTGCGGGCGGCGAGCATCGGCACGCGCGCCGAGCCGTCGATGTTGACGACCTTCAGGGTCTTGCTGTCGACCCCGTTCATCTCCATGAACGCCTGCACGATGCGCGGCAGGAAAGACGACGTGCTCGACCCGAACTCCAGATTGGCGAGCTGCTTCGGCTCGGTGACGTTGGCGCCGGGGTCGAGCGAGAACACGCAGTACGGCGGCTTCTGGTAGTTCACGGCGACGATCTTCATGTTGCCGGCGGCCGAGCCCGAGGCGACCAGGCTCGGGATGTCGATGAAGCCGATGTCTGCGATGCCGGTGACGACCGAGCGGATCGCGTCGGCCGTGCCCTTGGAGGGGATGATCGAGACGTTGAGCCCCTCCTCCTTGTAGAAGCCCTTGCCGAGCGCCACGTACCACGGCGCGTGCCGGCCGAGGCTGATGAAGTCGAGGATGAACTTGACGTCGCGCTCCTGCGCCATCGCGCTCGATGTCAGCACGCTCGAAAGCGCGACGGCCGCGCCGAGTGCGGCTCCGATCAGCTTAGTGACGGTCGACATGTCGGTTCTCCGTGATCATCAGAGCCTCGGGGGTGACGTGGACGAGACCGAGCCGCGCATCTCACGTCAGGGTGAACGCACGTTACAGGGACGCAAAAGTCGGACCACAGGGTTGTTCATCGCACCGCGCTCCGCTCGGCACCGGCGCAGCCGGCGAGGCGATCGGCCCCGAAGGCCGCGCACGCGTTGTCGTGCCGGATCGTTCGGCGAAGCGCGGGCGCGAGATGGCCGAGATCGTAATCGGCGCAGTCCGCCCCCATCGGGAACGGCCAGTCGCTGCCGAGCACGATACGGTCGGCGCCCATGACGGCGATCAGATAATCGAGATAGGCCGGGTGATGCACCAGGCTGTCGACGAAGAAGCGCTTCAGCGCGTCGAGCGGCATCAGGTCGCGCGAGGGAACGCCGGGGCGTTTCGTGATAACGCCCTGCTGCCAGCGGCCGGCGAGCGTCGCGGCGCAGCCGCCGCCATGGGCCAGCACGACGTGAAGGTTCGGATGGCGCTCGAACACGCCGCCGAGCACGAAACCGGCGGCCGCGAGCGTCGTCTCGTAAGGGTTGCCGAGCAGGTTCGTGAGATAGTGCCGGTCGAGCCGATCGTCGGGACAATCGCCGGGGTGCAGGAAGGCGGCGAAGCGGCGCGCCTCCAAGAGACTCCACAGCGACTCGTAGTCAGGATCGGCATAGGAACGCGCCCCGAGCGCCGTGCCGACGACGACGCCGGCCCAGCCCTCGTCGAGATGTTCCGCGACCGTGACGGCGAGGCCGGGATCCTCGGTCGGCAGATAGGCGAGCGGCCGCAAGGTCGGCGCATGCGGCGCGCAGGCTTCGCGAACACCCTCGTTGATGGCGTCCACATAGGCGCGCCGTTCCGCCGGGGCGATGTCGGGCCGGAACAGCGGCGGCGGCACCGACACGACGGCGCCGTCGAGCCCGTCGCGCCGCACCCGCTCGACCAGCGCGCCGGCCTCCGAGATCGGCCGCAGCGGCACGCCGTGACCGCACACCTTCAGGGTGCCGGCGGCCGCCGTCATGCCCCACACGGCCCCCCGCTCCGCCGCCGCGACCAGCGCCGGCGGAATCAGGTGGGTGTGAACATCCCAGCCGCCGGGATCAGAACGCGTGGTCATCGGGCATCGTCGTCGTTGGTGTACCAGGAGGGGCGGACCGGGTAATGCGGGCCGTCGTAGATCTCGAGCAGCACCGAGGTCTCCTCGGCGATCGTCGGGCCGTGCACGCTGCCCTTCGGGTTCCAGTAGAAGCAGCCCGGCGTCAGCGTCGTGCCGGTCGGGATGTAGCGATACTTCCCCTCCAGGCAGAACATGAACTGATTGGACGCGTGCGCGTGCGCCTCAGGCACGCCCGAGCCCTTCTCGAACCGCACGAGGCCGATCGACGCGCCGGTCTCCTCGTTGCGCCAAAGCATCTTCTGCGTCAGGCCGGCGAGCGACTTCGCGGTCCACTCCATGTCGGCGGTCTGGATCAGGATCTCCTTGAACGCCGCCATCGCATCCGCCGGCATCGCGGGAGCGGCGCCGGCCGGGGCAGCAGACGGCGCTTCGGCCGGCTTCGCCGCGTCGGTGCTCGGCAGCGGGGCCTCCTCGGGCGTGAACGTGATGTGCTTGAGCTCGACCAGGCGCGACAGATACGTCACGTTCGACTTGTTGGTGAGCTTGTGGACGGGTCGCATGCCGTCGATGAACACGGTGGCGCCGGGCGGCTCGAAGGTGCTGCGCGTGTCGCCGAAGATCGTCTCGACCTCGTTCTCGCCGCCGTCGATCGAGATCACCGCATAAGGATGATAGTGGATGTGGAAGTCGACCGTCTCGCCCGGCTCGACCTTCACCTCCCAGATGCGCACATGCTCGTTCTCGAGCACGACCCGGCTGCCGATCTCGCGCAGCTTGATGCCGAGCTCCTTCGCCTTCTTCAGTCCGTGAACGTCGCTCATGGGCTCTCCTGCTCGGGCGCGTCGTCACCGCGCTCGCGGTCATTCCGTGTCGGGTCGCTCGAGGCTCGGCAGCGGTGCGGTCTCGGGGATCCAGCGGATGTGCTTGAGTTCGATCAGCCGTGCCAGATAGGTCGTCTTGTCGCGATTGGTGAGGCGATGGATCGGCCGCATGCCGTCGATCAGCACGACATGGCCGGGCGGCTCGTAGGTCGCGCGCCGCTCGCCGAAGATCGTCTCGATCTCGTTCCTGCCGCCCGTCACGGCGATCACGACATAGGGGTGGTAATGAATGTGCCAGCCGAGCGTCTCGCCGGGCGCGATCTTCACCTCCCAGATGCGCACATGCGCATTGTCGAGGAGGATCGTCGAACCGACGTCGTCGAGCGTCAGGCCGCGCTCGGCGGCGAGCTGGAGGCCGTGGCGGTCCGTCATGACGCCCCCTCGGCGAGCGCGAGCCTCGCGGAAAGCGACGGCGAGTGCAGATCCGTGAGCGTCATCGTGTTGCGCAGCTCGCCGAGCCCGGTGCCGCGCACGATCACCTCGTCGCCGGCGTTCAGGAAGATCTGCGGTGTCCGGGCATTGCCGACGCCGGACGGCGTGCCGGTGAGAAACAGCTCGCCGGCATGCAGCGTCATGCCGCGCGACGCTTCGGCGATCAGGGTCGGCAGGTCGAAGGCCATCAGCCGCGTCGAGCCGTCCTGCAGCGTGGTGCCGTTGACGACGCAGGTCAAAGTCACATCGCGATAGTCGAGCGCATCGGCCGTCACGATCCATGGCCCGATCGGCATGGTCGCGTCGACGCTCTTGCCCTTCAGCCACTGGCCGCCATGGGCGCGCTGCACGCTGCGCAGCGAGATGTCGTTGGCGAGGCAGTAGCCCCACACGTGATCCATCGCCGCTTCGACCGGGATGTTGCGCCCGGTCCTGCCGATGATCACGGCAAGCTCCGCCTCGTAGTCCCACTGGTGCGACAGTTCGGGATCGAAGGCGATCGGATCGTTCGGACCGATCACCACGTCGGGCCGCTTGGTGAAGAAGGTCGGATGGTCGGGCTTCGGCACGTCCTGGCCTTCGCGGCGCCCGAACCCCTCCTCGAAGTGATCCCAGTAGTTCCAGCCCGTGCACAGGATGTCGCGGCCGAAGCGGCGAACGGGCGGCAGCAGCCGCGCGCCGGCGAGCGGGATCCTTTCGGATGCTCGGTCCGCGGCCGCGCGCAGGCGCGAGAGGCCGTCCGCCCCGCTCTGCACGATGCCGACCAGATCGCCGAGATCGGCCCGCAGCAGGACGAGGTCGTCACCGTCGACCAGCGCGAGCCGCTCGCCGTCTCGATACGCGACTGCGGCGATCCTCATGCCGCGGCCCCGCTCTCGGGCACCACCGCGATGGCGTTGATCTCGATCAGATACTCGGGCGAGGCGAGCTTGGTTACCTCGACCAGCGTGGAGGCCGGCAGCGGTGGCTTGAAATACTCGCGCCGCACTTTGTGGATCTGCTGGAAGTGCTCCATGTTGCGGACATAGACGTCCACCCGGCAGACGTGATCGAGCGTCCCGCCCGCCGTCTCCAGCGCCGACTTGATGTTCTCGATCACCTGGCGGGTCTGCGCCTCGATGTCGCCGATGCCGGCGATCGAACCGTCGGCGCGGCGCGCCGTCATGCCGGAGACGAACACCATCTTGCCGCGCGCCTCGACCACGGCGGCCTGCGCGTAATGCCCGAGCGGCTTGATCAGCTTGTCGGTCGAAAGTTCCTGCTTGGTCATGATCACTGCCTCCCGGATCACGCGATGGCGCGGCCGCTGTCGGCCCGCCTTCCCGCGTTCATCTCGTCGGTGAGCCGGTCGAGCGTCGCCGCGACGCTCGCCGGAATCCTGATGCGGCTGCCGCCGACGCGACGCCGCTCCCACTCGATCTCGCCCGGCGTGTAGAGCCGCTCGACCCCGGACGCGCGCGGTGCGCCGCGGATGCGCGCTCCGGCCGCCGCGGCGGCCCGACGGAACGCATCCGCGTCGCCGAAGTGGCCGATGTCGATGGCGACGAACAGATGCGCGCAGTCGTAGGGCTCGCCGAGATCGCCGTAGAGCGGCCGCACCGCGTCACCGCTGGCGCCGCCCGAGAGGAGCCCGCACATCAGATCGATCATGAAGGCGAGGCCGAAGCCCTTCGGGCCGGCGGCGGGCAGCAGCATGCCGGCGATTGCCTCGGCCGGATCCGTGGTCGGCGCGCCGTCGGCCCGCACGGCCCAACTCGGCGGGATCGCGCGTCCGCTCTTCTCGGCGAGCCTGATCTTGCCCATCGCAGCCTCGCTCATCGCCATGTCGAGCGCGAGCGGCGGCTCGCCTTCGACCGGCACCGCGATGGCGAGCGGATTGTTGCCGACGGCGCGCGCCGCGCCGCCCGGCGCCGGCATCAGCGGGCGCGTGTTGCACATCACGAAGCCGATGCAGCCGGCCTCGGCGGCGATCGCCGCGTAGTGGCGGGCGACCCCGAAATGAAAGGCGTGCCGCACCGCGACGATGCCGGCGCCGAGCGCCTTCGCCTTGTCGACCGCGATGCGCATCGCCTGCGGCGCCGTGAGATGGCCGAGCGCATGGCCGGCGTCGAGCACCACGGCGATGCCGCGATCGCTCACCACCTCGGCGGTCTCGCGCGTCGACACCGAGCCGCGGCGCAGGCGTTCCAGATACATCTCGGCCATGGCGACGCCGTGCGAGCCGATGCCGTCGCGCTCGGCGTCGACCAGCGTGGTCGCGACTCGCTCGGCCGCGGCGGCCGACAGGCCGGCGTCGGCGAACAGCGCGGCGACCCGGGCGATCAGCCCGTCGGCTTCGAACTCGACCGTTCCGTCCGACGTCATCGGGGGCTCCTCGGCATTTCTTCTGTCACGCGTCGCCGCGGCGCGTCGCGCTTCGCCGTCAGACGGCGGTGAGCGCATCGGTCGCGGCCAGCACCTTCTCGGTCGTCTGGCGGATATGGGCGGCGCACAGGCGGCACGCGGTCTCGGTGTCGCGCGCCAGCACGGCCTTCATCAGCCCTTCGTGCTCGCCGATATCGTCGCGCGGCTTCGCCGTGAAGCCGATCGAGAGCGCCACGTAGCGCTCCGCCTGATCGAACAGCTGATCACGAAAGTTGCGCAGCAGCTCGGACGGACAGGCGTCCGACAGGCTCGCATGGAAGGCGCGATGCTCGCGCGACCACGCCGGCGAGATCGCGCCGGGCGCAGAAGGGTCGGCCTTCTGCTGGCGCGACAGCCGGTGGAACGCGCCGAGGATGTCGGCCTCCCAGGCGACGTCACCGGACGCGACGGCGCGCCGGATCATCAGCGTCTCGATCTCGATGCGGGTCTCGGTGAGGTCGGTGAGATGCGCGGGCGACACCGGCGCGACCCGGAACCCCTTGTTCTCGGCGAGGACGACGAGCCCCTCCGATTCGAGCCGCATCAGCGCCTCGCGCAACGGGCTGATGCTCATGCCGTAGCGCTCGCGCAGCTCCTCGAGGCGCAGCCGCGTGCCCGGCCGCAGGCGGCACTGCAGAATGTCGGCGCGCAGCACGTCGAGCGCGATCCCGCCGAGAGTCTGCGGCTCGGAGAGATCGGCGCGTCCACGCGCATTGGTGCTGATCGGCATGGCGGTCTCGCATGGCCCGGCCCGACGCCGGAGCATGCTCCTCCTTAGCCGACCGATTTCCCAAAATCAATGGATTTTATAAAATGTGTTGACGCGAGCAGAGACGCGCGATCTTATAAAATCATTCCGGGTGACCCCCGCCCGCCGCCGATGCGCCTCGTGCCGGCGCGACGGCGGCGCGGCCCGCCCGGGATGCGTGCCGGATCCCCCGCACCGGCGGCAGCAGAGGAGCGAGCCGATGTCCGATCGCACGAGCCCCGCAACGCGCGGCGCCGTCGCAGCGTCCGGGCCGCCGCTCGACCCCGGCGGACGCGCAGGTGCCGCACCCGCTCCGGCTTTGCATGCAAATCCTCTGCCGGCCCGGCCGGTGTCGCCGTGAGCGCCGGGGCCATCGCCATGGTCGCGGAACCGACAGCCGGCGCGCCCGGCACGCCGACCGCCGACGCGAACCGCGCGTTCGGGCGTTTCCGCAACGTCCATCAGGAGTTCATGCAGGACTCGGGACGTCCGCTGGTCGCCATCGAGGACATCTCGTTCGACCTCGCCGAAGGCACCCTGGTCAGCCTGCTGGGTCCGAGCGGCTGCGGCAAGACGAGCTTTCTGAAGATCGTCGCCGGCCTCGCCGAGGCGACCTACGGGGTGGTCGAGATCCGCGGCCAGCAGGTGACGCGCCCGCAGCCGGACTTCGGCTTCGTGTTCCAGCAGGCGAATCTGATGCCGTGGCGCACCGTGCTCGACAACGTGCTGTTCCCGATGGAGATCCTGCGCCGCATGGACGCCGCCGCGAAGCGCCGCGCCATGGAGCTGCTCGCGCTCGTCGGCCTTTCGGGCTTCGAGAACGCCCGCCCCTCGCAGCTCTCCGGCGGCATGCAACAGCGCGCCGCGCTGTGCCGCGCGCTGGTGCACGAGCCGAAGCTCCTCCTGATGGACGAGCCGTTCGGCGCGCTGGACGAGCTGACCCGCATGGAGATGCACGACCTGCTCCTGCAGATCCGCAAGGTGACCAACGCGACGACCCTGTTCGTTACCCACTCGATCAGCGAGGCCGTCTATCTCTCCGACGTGATCGTCGCCTTCTCCAAGCGGCCGGCCCGTATCGCCGACTATATCGAGGTCGACCTGCCCTACCCCCGCACGCCGGCGCTGCGCTACGACGCGGCCTTCACCGGGTTCGAGCACCGCGCGGGCATCGCATTAGGAATCACGCGATGAAGCCGCGCAGCACCGCCCGCACCGTCGAGGCGATCGCCTATCCGATCGTCGGCATCGTCGTCGTGCTCGGCCTGTGGCAGGCCTATGTCACCGTGTTCGCAGTCAACCCCATCGTGCTGCCGGGGCCGTGGGCGATCACCAAGGCGAGCATACGCCACTTCGACACGCTGCTCGAGCAGACCTGGCCGACGCTCGCGGAATCGGTCTACGGCTTCGCGCTCGCGGTCGTCATCGGCGTGCCGCTCGCCGTCTGCGTCGCCAACTCGCGCATCCTCAACCTCACCTTCTACCCGATCCTGATCGCCACCCAGTCGATCCCCAAGGTCGCGGTCGCGCCGATCATCCTGGTGTGGTTCGGCACCGGCATGGAGTCGAAGCTCGTCATCGCCTTCCTGGTGGCGTTCTTCCCGATCGTCGTCGACACCGCGACCGGCCTTCGGGCGACGCCGCCCGGCCTCCTGGAGCTCGCCCGCTCGGTCAGCGCCTCGCCGAGCCAGACCTTCTGGAAGGTTCAGTTCCCGGCCGCCATGCCGTTCATCATCTCGGGCGCCAAGGTGGCCGTGACGCTCGCTGTGATCGGCGCCGTCATCGGCGAGTTCGTCGGCTCCAACGAGGGGCTCGGCTACCTGCTGCTGTCCGCGAACTCGCAGCTCGACGGCCCGCTCGCCTGGGCCGCGCTGGTGTGGCTCAGTATCCTCGGCATCGCGCTGTTCTTCCTGGTGGTGGTCGCCGAGCGCGTGCTGATGCCGTGGGGCCACCACTGACACGTCTTGCTGCACCGTCGTTCTCACCCGACATGGAGTGACGTCATGGTCCGTGCCGCCGCCCTGCCCGTGCTCGCCGCCGCGCTCGCTCTCGTCCTCGTGCCGCCGGCGGAGGCCGAGCCGTTTCCGACCCGGCCCGTCACCATCGTGTCGCCCTATCAGGCCGGCGGCACGAGCGACATCATCGCCCGCGCCACCGCGCAGAAGTTCGCGGAGATCTGGGGCCAGCCCGTGCTGGTGGAGAACAAGCCCGGCGCCAACGGCTCACTCGGCGTGATGACGGTGGTGCGGGCACCACCGGACGGCTACACGCTGCTCGCCATCGCCTCCAGCGGCCTGACGCTCAATCCGCTCGTTTACGCGAACCTGTCCTACGACGTCGCGCGCGACCTCGCGCCGATCACCGGCACGGGCGAGGTGGCGAACGTGCTGGTCGCCCATCCGAGCGTCGCCGCCTCGACGGTCCCCGAGCTGATCGCGCTCGCCAAGACCAAGCCCGGCGCGCTCGGCTACGCCTCGCAGGGCGTCGGCTCCAACGGCCACCTGATCGGCGAGATGTTCCGCCAGCGCACCGGCATCGAGCTGTTCCACGTGCCCTACAAGGGCAGCGCCCCGGCTCTCAACGATCTGCTCGCCGGCCAGGTGCAGCTCATGTTCGACAACCTCCCCGCCTCGCTGCCGCTGATCCAGGCCGGCAAGCTGAAGGCGATCGCCGTGACCACGGCGGCGCGCGATCCGCGCCTGCCCGACGTGCCGACCATCGCCGAGTCGGGTCTGCCGGGCTTCGCCGCGACGGCGTGGTTCGCGCTCCTCACCGGCAAGGCCGTGCCGGCGGAGCGGCGCGCCGAGATCGAGAAGGCGGTCGCCGCCGCGCTCGCCGATCCCGCCACCAAGGCGCGGCTCGCCGCCGCCGGCGTCGAGGTGACGGGCACGGGCGCCGCGGCACTCGCGGCCCGCATCGCCTCCGAGACGACGATCTGGAAGGGCGTGGTCGAGGCGGCGAAGATCCGCGTCGAATGACGGTTTCGGTGGCGCCGCATCCACCCTGGAGACTGTGCGAATGAAAGTGCGTTTCGAGGCCGACAGCGACGTGATCGTCGTCACGGGCGGGGCGAGCGGAATCGGCCGGGCGCTCGCCCGCGCCGCCGCCGCGGCGGGCGCCCGCGTCGTGGTCTGCGACGTCGACCGCGACGCGATGGCGAGCCTGCAACGCGAAGCGCCCTCGATCGCGGTGCGCTCGCTCGACGTGTCCGACCGCGATGCCGTGATGGACGCGTTCACCGCCATCGAGGCGGAGCACGGCCGCATCGACGGCCTGGTCTGCGGCGCCGCCGTGCAGCCGCGCGTCCAAGTTCAGGACATGGATGCCGTCGCGTGGCGACGCGTCATCGGCGTCAATCTCGACGGCGTCGTCTGGTGCTATCAGGCCGCGGTCGCCGGCATGGTCCGGCGGCGCCGCGGCAGCATCGTCGCCTTCACGTCGGGCCTCGCGCACCAGGGCTGGCCGGAAGCCTCGGCCTATGCGGCCAGCAAGGCCGCACTGATCGCCTTCGTGAAGAGCGCCGCCAAGGAGGTCGCGCCGCACCGGGTGAAGTTCAACCTGATCGCGCCGGGCGTGATCGACACGCCGCAATACCGGGCCGCCAACGAGGGCGCCGACCACGAGCGCTGGCGCGCCTCGACCGGGGTCGGGGCGCCCGAGGACGTCGTGGGACCGCTGATGTTCCTCCTGTCCGACGCGGCGACCATGACGGCCTCGCTGGTCAGCCGGGATTTCGTCTACGCCGCGAGCGACACATGACCAGCGCCGACATTAGAAAGCCGATCATCGTCGTCGGCGCCGGGCCGGTCGGCCTGACGACCGCGCTCGGGCTCGACTTCTACGGCCTGCCCGTGCGGGTGTTTGAAGAGGACGACTCGCTGTCGCTCGACACCAAGGCCGGCACGATCCTGACCCGCACGCTGGAGGCGTTCCGCCGCTACGGCGTCGCCGACCCGGTGCTCGCGAAGGCGCTGCGGGTCGACGAGATCGGCGGGCTCGACCGCGCGACCAACACACCGACGCTGTCGGTGCGCACCGCCGTGCTGGCCGAGGACACCCGGTATCCGTTCGTCATCAACCTGCCGCAGCATCACCTCGAACCGGTGCTACGCGACCAACTCGACGCGCGCTGCCCCGGCGCGCTCCGCCTGCGGCATCGCCTGACGTCGTTCCGGCAGACCGCCGACGGCGTCGTGGCGACCTTCGCGACGCCCGACGGCGAGCGCGAGGTCGAGGGCGCCTATCTGCTCGCCTGCGACGGCGGGCGCAGCACCGTGCGCACGCAGCTCGGCGTGCCGGTGGACGGCGTGTCGCACGACGTGCGCTACATGCTGGTCGACCTGAAGGTCGATCTCGACGTCGCGAACCCGCGCGACTACCCGTATCTCGCCTACTTCGCCGATCCGCAGGAGTGGATGATCCTGGTGCGGCAGCCGCACTGCTGGCGTCTGCTGTTCCCGCTGCCGCCCGACGCCGAGCCGCCCGGCCCCGACGTGCTCGCCGACAAGGCCCGGCGCTTCATCGGCGACGTGCGCGACATGGAGGTGATCAACACGGTCGTCTACCGGGTCCATCATCGCATCGCGACGGAATGGCGGCGCGACCGGGTGTTCCTGATGGGCGACGCCGCGCATCTGATCACGCCGATGTGGGCGCTCGGTCTCAACACCGGCATTCTCGATGCGATCAGCCTGCCCTGGCGGCTCGCCTGGGTGATGCGCGGCTGGGCCGGCGACGCGCTCCTCGACGGCTATGCGCGCGAGCAGCAGCCGCTCGCCGTCGGCGGCTCCGGCGAGATGGCCGAGCAGGCCCGCAAGTACATGGGCGGTGAAGGCGAGGTCGCCGACCTGATGTCGGGCAGCGCCTGGGGGCTCGCCGCCACCCGCACCCTGCTCGGCATTCGTATCGGTGTCGACGAGAAGACTCCGTGGTCGATGGTGAAGATGGATCGCGGTCCGCTGCAGGTCGGCGACCACATGCCCGACGCCGAGCTGCACGGCCCGGACGGACGGCCGCACCGTCTGCACGACCTGATCGACGACAGCTTCGTCGCCTTTTATTTCACCGACGCGCGCCGCCGGCCGGCGGTCCCCCGCGCCGGCGTGCCGGGCCTGAAGCACTACGTCGTCTCGCGGTGGGACGCGCCGCTCGACTCCGGGCTGCGCGACCGCGCCCTGCTCGACGTCGGCAACCGCCTGTTCGAGCGTCTCGGCTGCCCCGCCGACACGGTGGTGCTGGTGCGGCCGGACGACTGCGTCGCCGCCATCGTGCCGATGCGGGACGGCGTGGCGGAGGAGATCTATCGGCGGATCGTCAGCGCCTGAGCCGGGCGCGCGCGGGCGTTTTCAGCCCGTCCGCAACTCGCCGGCGATCTCGTCGCGCAGCCAGTCGCGAAACGCCTTCACGGCGCGGCTCATGCGGCGGCCCTCCGGCACCAGCAGATAATAGCCGAGGTCGAGCGGCAGCACGTGGCCGAAGGGCGCGACGAGGCTGCCGAGCCGAACATACTGGGCGACCAGCACCCGCACCCCCATCGCGACCCCGATGCCCTGCAGGGCCGCCTCGTAGGCCAGCACCGAGTTCTCGAACTTCAGCCCGCGGGTCGCGTCGATCCCCGTGACGCCGGCGGAGGCGAGCCACAACGCCCAGTCGTTCGGCCGCGCCATCGAATGCAGCAGCGTGTGGCGCGCCAGGTTCTCGGGCGCGCTCTGGTCCGACCAACCGCGTGCCAGCGTCTCGGTGCACACCGGCATCAGCTCGACCGGCGCCAAAAGCTCCGCCTCGCAGCCTTCGAAGTGCCCCGTTCCGGTCCTGATCACGACCCGGTCGGCGCGCGCGTCGAGGGTCGGATGCGCCGAGGCGGTGAGGCGGATCTCGATGTCGGCGAAGCGATCATGGAAGCGCTGCAGCCGCGGGATCAGCCAGCGCTGGCCGAAGGTCGTGTGGGTGTGCACCGAGAGGACGTCACGGCGCCCCCGCACGCTGACGCCGGCGACGGCACCGTCGATCTCGTCGAGCGCGCGATTGATGGTCGGAAACAGCCGCCGGCCGGCCTCGGTCAGCCTGATCGTGCGGTGCGAGCGCTCGAACAGCGACACCGCGAGCCACTCTTCCAGCGCGCGGATCTGGCGGCTGACCGCGACCTGGGTGACCTCCAGCTCGGCGGCCGCCGCCGTGAAGCTGAGATGGCGGGCCGCGACCTCGAAGGTACGCAGCGGATTGAGGGGAACGCGACGGCCACGCATGGTTTTGCCCAACATTTGGTTATGGATGCTGGGCCTTTTGCTTCGTTGTGTCAACGCCGCCACCGGCTAGCATCGTCACACGGCCGCGCTGCGACCACGTCAGCGGGTCCCCTCACGGGGGCAACGACAAGGCCGGAACACGCGGAGGAACCATGCGCACCCTGGACGGCGAACCCTCTTCCATGCCCATGGCCGATCGGTCGGGCCGGACGACTGCCACGACGTCGCGATCGCGCGCCGCGGCGACATTCATCCAGAGCCTGCGGGCGACGCTGTACGCCGCGCTTCTCGGCCTGATCGCGGTCACGCTCGCTGGCGTCACGCCGGCGCGCGCCGCGTTTCCGGATCGCGTGGTGCGGATCGTCGTGCCGTTCGCGGCCGGCGGCGGCACCGATCTGATCGCCCGCCGCCTCGCCGACGAGATGGGCAAGGTCCTGGGCCAGCGCGTCATCGTCGAGAACCGCCCCGGCGCCGGCACCATCCTGGGTTCGGCCGCGGTCGCGTCGAGCCCGCCCGACGGCTACACGCTGCTGATGGCGACCTTCGCGCACGCCGTCAATCCGAGCCTCAACCCGAAGCTGCCCTACGACACCTTCAAGGCGTTCGCGCCGGTGGCGCTGGTCGCCCGCTCGTTCAACGTCGTGGTCGTCAATCCGGACCTGCCGTGGCGCTCGGTCGCCGATCTCGTCGCGGCGGCGAAGCGCGATCCCGGGAAGATCAACTACGGCTCGTTCGGCAACGGCACCTCGGCGCATCTCGCCGGCGAGCTGTTCAAGAACCTCGCGCAGGTCGACCTCACCCACGTGCCCTATCAGGGCGCCGCACCCGCCATCACGGACCTGATGGGCGGCCAGATTCAGGTGATGTTCACGACCGCGGCGAGCGTCGCCTCGCACATCCAGAGCGGACGCCTGCGGCCGCTCGCCGTCACGTCGGCGGCGCGGGCCTCGCTCTATCCGGACCTGCCGACCGTCGCCGAGGCGGGCGTCGCCGGCTACGTCGCCGAGAGCTGGTACGGGCTCTACGCGCCGGCCGGCACGCCGCCCGACATCGTCGCGGTGCTGAACCAGGCGGCGCGGCGGGCCGCCGAGAGCGAGGCCTTCGCCAAGCTGAAGGACATGGAGGGCCTCACCATCGAGGCCGGCGCACCCGCGGACCTCGACCGCTACGTGCGCGCCGAGGCGGAGCGCTGGAAGCGCCTGGTCGAGGCCGCCAACATCCGCACGGAGCGCCAG
Organism: Rhodoplanes elegans; assembly: GCF_016653355.1. Taxonomy (GTDB): domain Bacteria; phylum Pseudomonadota; class Alphaproteobacteria; order Rhizobiales; family Xanthobacteraceae; genus Rhodoplanes; species Rhodoplanes elegans. The sequence continues at coordinate 45,593 of NZ_NHSK01000075.1, forward strand.
TGATGACCGACACGCCTGCCCATCAGCTCGTCGACCTCGCGGTCGATGACGGCGTCGCCACCGTGACGCTGTGCCGCCCCGAGGTGCGCAATGCCATCAACGACGCCATGCGGGCCGAGCTGATCGCGGCGCTCGACAGCGTCGCCGAGGACGCCGCCGTGGGGGCCGTGGTGATCACCGGCAACGGGGGCGCCTTCTGCGCCGGCGGCGACGTCTCGGGCATGCGCACGCGGCTCGCCGAGCCGGCCGGCGAGATCGCCTTCAACGGCTGGCGCCGCCAGCGCAAGACGCATCGCAGCATCGCGAGCCTCCATCAGATGGGCAAGCCGACCATCGCGGCCGTCGCGGGGCCTGCGGTCGGGCTCGGCTGCGATCTCGCGCTGTGCTGCGACTTCATCGTCGCCGCCGACAGCGCCGTGTTCGCGATGAGCTTCATCCATCGCGGCCTGGTGCCGGACGGCGGCGGGCTCTACTTCCTGCCGCGCCGGGTCGGGCTGCCGCGCGCCAAGGAGCTGATCTTCTCGGGCCGGCGCGTGAAGGCCGAGGAGGCGCTGCGCATCGGGCTCGCCGACCGGCTGGTGGGCGACGCGGAGCTGCTCGCCACCGCACAAAACTGGGCGGCCGAGCTCGGCGCCGGCTCGCCGGTCGCGCTCGCGCTGACCAAGTCGATCCTCGACCGCACCTTCGAGCTGCCGGAGGAGCAGGTCTTCGCGCTCGGCCGTCAGGCGCAGGCGATCTGCTACACGACGACGGCGCATCGCGAGTCGGTCGAGGCCTTCCTGTCCAAGGCCGACCGCAAGGACACCGACCGAAAGCGCACCGACCGGCAGGAGCCGACGCGGTGACCACCCTCGATCGTCTGTTCAGCCCACGCAGCATCGCCGTGATCGGCGCCTCGGCGGACGCGACCAAGCTGACCGGCCGGCCGATCGCCTATCTGGAAAAGCACGGCTACGCCGGTGCGATCTATCCGGTGAACCCGCGCGCCGAGACGATCGGCAGCCGCCGCTGCTACCCCGACGTCGCGGCGCTGCCCGAGGTGCCCGATGTCGGCCTCGTGCTGCTCGGCGCCGAGCGCGCCGTCGCCGCCGTGGAGCAGCTCGCGCGCGCCGGCGCGGCCGCCGCCGTGGTGCTGGCGAGCGGCTTCGGCGAAGCCGGCGAGGACGGCCGTCGCCGTCAGCAGGCGCTGCGCGAAGCGGCCGACGGCATGCGGCTCCTCGGCCCCAACACCATCGGCCTCGTCAATGTCAGCGAGCGGATCATGCTCTCGGCGAGCGGCGCCATGGAGCTCGACGGCTTCGTGCCCGGCAGCGTCGCACTGGTCTCGCAGAGCGGCGGCATCCTCGGCGCATTGTTGTCGCGCGGCGCCGCGCGAGGAATCGGATTCTCCAAGCTGGTCGCCACCGGCAACGAGGCCGATCTCGACATCGCCGACATGATCGAGCACCTGGCCGACGACGACGCGACCGCCGTGATCGCGCTCTATATCGAGGGGCTGCGCCATCCCGACCGGTTCCGCGCCGCCGCCGCGAAGGCGACCGGCCGCGGCAAGCGCCTCGTCGTCTACAAGGTGGGACGGTCGGAGACCGGTGCTCGCTCGGCCGTGTCCCACACCGGCGCGCTCGCCGGCTCTGACCGGATGTACGACGCGCTGTTTCGCCAGCTCGGCATCGTGCGGGCGAACGCCTTCTCGGATCTGCTCGACATCCCGGCCGCGCTCGCGACCGGCCGCCGGCTCGACGGCGCACGACTCGCCGTCGTCACCACCACGGGCGGGGCCGCGACCCTGATCGCCGACAATGCCGGGCTCGCGGGCTTCACGCTGCCCGATCCCGATCCGCCGACCGCCGAGGGGCTGACGGCACTCGCCATTCCGGACGCGACACTCGACCGCAATCCCGTGGACGTGACGCTCGCCGGACTGCGCCCCGAGCTGTTCACCCGCGTCCTGGCACTGCTCTCGAAGAGCCCGCGCTACGATGCGATCGTGACGATCGTCGGCTCGTCCGCGCTCGGCCAGCCCGACCTCGTCGCCAAGCCGCTGATCGCGGCGCTCGATACCACCGAAAAGCCGATCCTCGCCTATGTGAGCCCGGAGGCGCCCCACATCGTCGCCGCGCTCAACCGCGCCGGCGTCCCGGCTTTCGCCAATCCGGAAGGATGCGTGGCGGCACTCGCCGCCTTGCGGATCGCGCCGCCCGCGCCTTATATGGAAACCACGGCCGCGGCTGCATCGCCGGCCGGCGAGCCGGCCGCGCCTCCGGGTGGCGGCGCCCTGAACGAGGCCGACAGCAAGGCGCTGTTCGCCCGCTTCGGCATTCCGGCCGTCGCCGAGATCGTCGCAACGAAGCCCGAGGACGCCGCGGCCGCGGCACAACGGCTGGGTGGTGCGCCCGTCGTGGTGAAGGTCCTGTCGCGCGACATCCTGCACAAGAGCGAGCTGGGCGGCGTCGCGGTCGGCGTCGCACCCGAAGCGGTCGCCGACTGCTGCCGCGCCATGGCGGCGCGCGTTTCGGATTGCGCGGCGGGCACGCTCGACGGCTTCCTGGTGCAGGAGCGCATCACCGACGGCGTCGAGATGATTCTCGGCCTGTCCCGCGATCCACAGCTAGGCCCCGCCGTGCTGCTCGGCTTCGGCGGCGTCACGGCCGAGCTTCTGAAAGACACGACGCTGCGGCCCCTGCCGCTCGCGCCGGGCGATGCCGCGGCGATGATCGCCGAGCTCACGTTGTCCCCGCTGCTGAAGGGTTATCGCGGCCGACCGGCAGCCGACGTGGCGGCGCTCGTCGCCGCGATCGAGGCGTTCGCTGCGATGGTGATGCGTCTCGGCGATCGGCTGCGGGAGGCCGAGATCAACCCGCTGTTCGTCCGCCCGGCCGGACACGGCGTCGCGGCCGCCGACGGGCTCGTCGTGCTGTCGGACTAGCGCGACTGCCGCCGCGCTGCCCACCCGCCGCTCGTTCCCGCGAAGTCGGTAAGTCCAGGGGCCGCACGTCGAGCCGCCCTGGGTCCCCGCCTTCGCGGAGACGAGCGGAGCCCGGTTCTGATTCTGCGTCGGCAAGCAGCTCCCGCCGACCGTCTCGTCAGCGGCCCGAGAACATCGGGTGGCCGATCCGGTCGCCCGGTGCGATGCCGAGCTTCTTCGCGGTGCCGGCGACCACCTCGAGCACGCCGCGCACCGGGCCACCCGACGGGATGATGCGCTCCGACATCGGCGTCGTGTTCTCGGCGATGCGGTGGATGCGCCCGTCCGCCGTGATGAAGATCATGTCGAGCGACACATAGGTGTTCTTCATCCACATCGCGACCGGCTCGTCGCGTTTGAAGTCGAACAGCATGCCGGTGCCCTCGGGCAGCTCCTTGCGGTGCATCAGGCCCTGCGCCCGCTCGGCGTCCGTGGTGGCGACCTCGACCGAGAAGACGTGAACGCCGGTCTTGGTGGCGATCTCGAGCGTCTGGCGCTCGAAGGCTGCGGCACCGGAGAGGCCGAGCGGCGCGCCGAGAAGAATCGGGACGACCGCGGCGACGACGAGCCGGAGCGCGGCGGACAGGACGGTACGACGGGTCATGCGGAACCTTGCGGCCATGTGCCATGCTGGTGCGGACACCCCGCGGGGCGCGGGGTCCCGGCGGGCGAGCGTCGCCGTGCGGGCGCGATGCGCATGCCAGCCCGGCGGCGCGTCACCCTACTTCATCGTGCGTGGATTTGAAGGGCCCCGTCCCGCGAGACCGGCGACGACGTACGACGACTGCTGTCGTTCGGTGTCGTGCTGTGGGAACGAAAACGCACGCCATCCGAAATCAGCATCCAGGCAGACTCGTGCCGTGGTCGGATCGATCGGACGCGGTGTCGGTGGTCGGATCAGTGCGAGGCGAGCGCGTGAGTGCCGCCGTCCGGCCGCACCTCGGCGGCCATCAGGCCCTTCGGGCCGGGTCCGAACCGGACCAGCACGGTCTGGCCGGGCCGCAGCTCGGTGAGACCATACCGCCGCAGCGTCTCCATGTGGACGAAGATGTCGGCAGTCCCCTCGCCGCGGGTCAGGAAGCCGAAGCCGCGCAGCCGGTTGAACCACTTCACCACGGCTCGCTCGAGCCCGCTGGTCGGCGTCACCGTGACGTGGGTGCGGGGCGGCGGCATCTGGGCCGGATGCACGGCCGTGGATTCATCCATGGAGACGATGCGGAAGGCCTGGAAGCCTTTCGGGCGGGCCAGCGCCTCGCACACCACCCGGGCGCCTTCGTAGGCGGTCTGGAAGCCGTCGCGCCGCAGGCAGGTGACGTGCAGGAGGACATCCGGCATGCCGTTGTCCGGGACGATGAAGCCGTAGCCCTTGGCGACGTCGAACCACTTGATGACGCCGCTGATCTCCACGACCGCAGCCGTCGCGTCGTCGACGAAGTCGCCGATCGCCTCGCTCACGCCGTAGCTCGCGCTAGGCCCCTTCGCACCGAATTCGTCCGTGGCCATGAGGACGTACGCCGCCGCTTTTGGCGCCTCTTCTGGAGCGCTTCAACGAATCTCTTCAACAAAAGATATCCAGGCCGCCCCGGATGGGAAACAGGAAAATGAGTTTGTCGCAATCTGCGCGCTAAATCTGTGCACGACCGTGGCAACCGTGCACGGAAGCCGAGTCAAATCAATGTGAAACGAGCGGGGCTAGCACGTTTCCTATGTCGGCGCGGACGACCAGGTCGGCGATCTCGTCGAACTCGGTCGCGTCACGGTTGAGGATCACCAGCTTGGCGCCGTTGCGCTTGGCGAGCAGCGGGAATCCGGCCGCCGGCCACACCACCAGCGACGAGCCGATGGCGAGGAAGAGATCGCAGGCGAGCGTCAGCTCCTCGGCGCGGCGCATCTCGGCCTCCGGCATCGCCTGGCCGAACGACACCGTCGCGGTCTTGATGTGCCCGCCGCATCGGCAGTCCGGCGCGTGGCCGGTCGCCTCGAACCGCTCCCTCACCCAGGCGATCTCGTAGCGGGCCGAACACGACAGGCAGAGCGCGTAGGTGGTGTTGCCATGCAGCTCGACGACGTCCGGCGCGGCGATGCCGGAGTCCTGGTGCAGGTTGTCGATGTTCTGGGTGACGACGGCGGGCGCCTTGCCGGCGCGCCACAGGCTGGCGAGGGCATGGTGCCCGCGCCCCGGCTGTGCGGCGCCGAACTGCTCCTCCAGCGCGAATCGGCGCCGCCACGCCTCGTCGCGCATGTCGCGGCGCGCGACGAAATCGCGGAAGTCGATCGGTGCGTTCCTGGTCCACACCCCGCCGGGCGAGCGGAAGTCCGGGATCCCGCATTCGGTGGAAATGCCGGCGCCCGTGAAGGGCAGCACGGCGCGCGCCTCCTCGATCAGCGCGAGGAGCCTGCGGCGACCTGTCTCGACGTCCGTCGTGATCATATATGCATGCTCGGGCGGCCGGGCCGACCGCGCGGCCGCCGTCTGTCGAAGAGGACTTCATGCGATATCTGCACACGATGCTCCGCGTCCGCAACCTCGACGCCGCGCTCGACTTCTGGTGCGGCAAGCTCGGCCTGGTCGAGACGCACCGGACCGAGAGCGACAAAGGCCGCTTCACCCTGGTGTTCCTCGCGGCTCCCGAGGACAAGGGCGACGTGGACGCGAGCCGCGCCAAGGGCCGTCCGGCGCCGCTGCTCGAGCTGACCTACAACTGGGACGGCGACGAGGACTACGCCGAGGCGCGCTATTTCGGCCACCTCGCCTTCGAGGTCGACGACATCTACGAGACCTGCGCCCGCCTGCAGGCGGCCGGCATCACCATCCTGCGGCCGCCGCGCGACGGCCAGATGGCGTTCGTCCGCTCGCCCGACCGGCAGTCGGTCGAGCTCCTGCAGAAGGGTGCCGCCAAGCCGCCCCGGGAGCCGTGGAGCGCGATGCCGAACACCGGGCACTGGTAAGGTCGTCCGGCCGCGGCGCGTCTCCGACGCGGCGCGTCCCGGCGCTGCCGGACCGCCTCGGCGGCGCGGCGCGGCCGTCTCGGCCCGCCGCCGGGACGGCGACCGTGCAAGGACCGGAGCGTCTCTGCGCCGTGGTCGGCAACGACCCGCTCGCTGAGCGTGGACGGACCACTGTACGGCGGACCACTGTGCGGCGGGCGGAGACCTCGGCGCAGAGAGCGGGCACGAACCGGGATGCGCCGGCCGGCCCGCACCCGGGGGCGCAACAGGGCGCCCTGTACGGCCCGTCGGCTCGCTTGCCGGCCGGCCGAAACGCCACTATACGTCTCGCCGCGTCGGCGCCCGTGCCGGCCTCCGCGCCCATCGTCTAGCGGTCCAGGACGTCGCCCTTTCACGGCGAAAACAGGGGTTCGATTCCCCTTGGGCGCGCCAGATTTCCCAGCAAAAACAATAGCTTAGACCGACGCCATCGATGGCGGCTCGCGACCTGTGTAATATCCGTCAAATAAGACGCGCGTGGATCGAGGCAGACGTGGGCAGACGATCATCCATCGCCCCACGGCTTCCAATGACGCGATGAGCCGGCAAGGTCCGGCTGTCTGGCACGTGCCGCAGCGCCTCCCCTGCCCCCGTCGCTCGGACGGTCACGCTGCTCGGATGCGGGCCGTCGCGTCGACCCGGGAGGTCGTTCTCATCCCCGTGCGACCCGCCCCGGGTCATCGTCCCGGTTGACGGTCCAATGGTCCATCATCTGATTGTCACCCTCCCCGACCCGCTCGTCGGCACCGCGCGCGTGCCGACCAAACAAACCCGCCACAGCCTCTCGCGAGGCCGTGGCGGTGGGGCGATGGAGGTTGCACTCTCCAAGAAGCTCTAACCGGGGAAGCGCGAAGTCCGAGAAGTGGGTTGGACTCCACTTCGAGGGAGATATTGGTCGACCATCTCCGCATCCGCAATGGCTACCGAGCTGAGGCATCGTCTTCGCCGGAGGTGACGACTGGCGCCCTCGCCGGCCGGCGTGGTCGCGATCCTCCATCCCAGGATGGACTCGCCCATCGCCTTCATGCCTCGCGTTTTCAAGGATGTAGGCAATTGCGATCTCAGGTCGCGAGCCCGCTGCTTCGAGCGGCCATTGAACATCCTCCATGTAACGGGCCGCATCTTCGTTCGTCGGTCCGCTCAGCGGCTCGGCGGCTCGGCGGCGGGCGCATCGGCGCAGAGCGTGCCGGCGACAACTCTTTCCATCCGAAGCGTTAGACTTTGCCGATCACCAACTCGAAGGCGCGATGGCGCTCGACTTCGCCTGAATGGTAGTTTGCGCTCGAAAGAAACCGATTCGAGCGCGATCAAAGAAGCTGGAGTGCTACTGACCTAATGGAGCCTCCACCTCCTCCAACACGGAGCGGAAGTCGTATGGCGCGGGGGCGACCGAAAAAGAACGGGTCCGAGAAGGACAAGACGTCGAACGCCAACGGCGGCAAGTCGACCAGCGCGAATCTCGGCTACGAGGCCAGGCTCTGGCAGATGGCCGATGCGTTACGCAACAACATGGATGCGGCCGAGTACAAGCACATCGTGCTCGGGCTGATCTTCCTGAAGTACATCTCGGATGCGTTCGAGGCCAAGCACGCGGCCCTGGAGGCGGAGCGCGACCAGGGCGCCGACCCCGAGGACCCGGACGAGTACCGCGCGGACACCATCTTCTGGGTGCCACCCGAGGCGCGCTGGCCCTACCTCAAGGGCATGGCGCCGCAGCCGACCATCGGCAAGCTCGTGGACGACGCCATGGAGGCGATAGAGCGCGACAACCCGATGCTCAAGGGCGTGCTGCCGAAGGACTACGCCCGCCCCGGGCTCGACAAGACGCGACTCGGCCAGATCATCAATCTGGTGAGCGACATCGCGCTCGGCAGCGAAGCCGACCGTGCCAAGGACACGCTCGGCCGGGTCTACGAGTATTTCCTCGCCCGTTTCGCCAGCGCCGAGGGCAAGAGCGGCGGGCAGTTCTACACACCCGGTCATGTGGTGCGGGTGCTGGTCGAGATGCTCGCGCCCTACAAGGGGCGGGTCTACGACCCGTGCTGCGGCTCGGGCGGCATGTTCGTGCAGAGCGAGGCCTTCATCCGGGCGCACGCGAACGGGAACGGCAACGGCGGCAAGGCGCGCGCCGATATCTCGGTGTGGGGACAGGAGTCGAACTACACGACCTGGCGCCTCGCCAAGATGAACCTCGCGATCCGCGGAATCGAAGCGCAGATCGCCCATGGCGACACGTTCCACAACGACCGGCATCCGGACCTCAAGGCCGACTACGTTCTGGCCAACCCGCCGTTCAATGATTCCGACTGGCGCGGCGATCTCCTGAAGGACGACAAGCGCTGGGCGTTCGGCACACCGCCGGCCGGCAACGCAAACTTCGCCTGGGTGCAGCACTTCATCCATCACCTCGCGCCGACCGGGCTCGCCGGCTTTGTGCTCGCCAACGGCTCCATGTCGTCGAACCAGTCCGGCGAGGGCGAGATCCGCAAGGCGATTGTCGAGGCCGACCTCGTCGACTGCATGGTGGCGCTGCCGGGCCAGCTCTTCTACTCGACCCAGATCCCGGTTTGCCTGTGGTTCCTGGCCCGCGCCAAGAAGAACGGCCGCTTCCGTGATCGCCGCGGTGAGACGCTGTTCATCGATGCCCGGAAGTTGGGAACGCTGGTCGACCGCGTACACCGCGAGCTGACCGCCGCGGACGTCCAGAAGATCGCCGGGACCTACCATGCGTGGCGTGGTGACAAGGACGCCGGCGTCTATGAAGATGTGCCGGGCTTCTGCAGGGCGGCCAAGCTCGACGAAATCCGCAAGCACGGACATGTGCTGACGCCCGGCCGCTATGTCGGCGCCGCCGCGGCCGAGGAGGACGACGAGCCGTTCGCCGAGAAGATGGCCCGGCTCGCCAAGACACTGCGCGAGCAGCAGGAGGAGACCAAGTTTCTCGACGCGGCAATTGCCGCCAACCTGAAGGAACTCGGGTATGGCGGGTGAAATAAAAATGACGCGCACCGGCGGGCGTCCTGCGAGTTCAGGAGTAATTCAAGGCAAATATGCTCTCAGCGTCGGGCTGCCTGACAAACTTGCGCCAGACGGGTGGTCGTGGACGCTGTTGAGCGATGTGGCGCGACTGGAAACTGGTCATACGCCGAGTCGAAAGCATCCCGAGTATTGGGGCGGCGACGTTCCGTGGGTCGGCATCAAGGATGCGACCGAAAACCATGGCCGGACAATCAACAGCACAAGCCAATACACCAATACGCTGGGAATCTCAAATTCGTCGGCCCGTATTTTGCCGACCAATACTGTGTGCCTTTCAAGAACTGCTTCTGTTGGCTATGTCGTTGTTATGGGGAGGCCTATGGCAACCAGCCAAGATTTTGTGAACTGGGTGTGCTCCAAATCAATTAGCCATCATTTTCTGAAATACGTACTGTTAGCAGAGCGAGAGTCATTCTTTCGGTTTGCGAGCGGAACCACGCATCAGACCATATACTTCCCAGAAGTGAAGGCGTTTCACGTTTGCCTTCCCCCGAAGGACGAACAAGAGATTATCGCCCACATCCTCGGCACACTCGACGACAAGATCGAGTTGAACCGGCGGACGAACGAGACGCTGGAGGCGATGGCGCAGGCGCTATTCAAATCGTGGTTCGTGGATTTCGATCCCGTTCGCGCCAAGGCCGAAAACCGAGGCCCGAAACTGCCCGCTAATTTGGATGAACTCTTCCCGGACAATCTCGATGGCGACGGCATTCCCTGCGGATGGCATTCTGGCAATTTGCTCGATCTCTGCGAGCTCAAGCGCGGCTACGACTTGCCGACGTCGCAGCGAACTCCGGGAGCCTTCCCCATCGTCTCGTCATCGGGTGTGTCGGGGTTTCATCATGAAGCGATGGCGCCTGGACCGGGCGTGGTAACCGGCCGATACGGGACAATCGGCGAAGTGTTTTTCGTGAAGGGCGATTATTGGCCGCTCAATACTGCTCTCTATGTAAAAAATTTTAAGGAAAATAGTGTTCGATATGTCTACTATGCGCTCAAACAGGTGGATTTCCAGAAGTTCTCCGATAAGGCAGCCGTCCCTGGGATCAATCGCAACCACCTGCACGAAGCAGCCATGATCATTCCACCGCGTGAAGTTCAGGTCGCGTTCGAGCGTCTCATGAGTTCGACCTGGAATCGCCAAGACGCGAATGACGCCGAAAGCTCGACCTTAGCCGCCCTGCGTGACACACTCCTCCCGAAGCTGATTTCCGGCGAGCTCCGGGTGAAGGACGCCGAGAAGATCGTGGGGCGGGTCGCATGACCGAGAACCCGTCCCGGGGCGAGCTGATCCTCTACCGCACGAACGATGGGCGCGCAGCGATCCGGCTCCGCCTCCAGGACGGTACTGTCTGGCTGACCCAGGCCGAGATCGCGACCCTGTTCGACACCACCAAGCAGAACGTCAGCCTGCACCTGAAAAACATCTTTCAGGACAGCGAATTAGCGAAAGAGGCAGTTGTCAAGGAATCCTTGACAACTGCGACCGACGGGAAGGCGTATGCGACCGCGCTCTACAACCTGAGCGCCATCCTGGCCGTCGGCTACAGGGTCCGCAGCCCACGCGGTATCCAGTTCCGTCGTTGGGCGACGACGGTTCTGGACGAGTATCTGCGAAAAGGTTTCGTGCTCGACGACGCGCGGCTGAAGGAGCCGGGCGGGCTCGACTATTTCGACGAGCTGCTCCGCCGCATCCGGGACATCCGCGCCTCGGAAAAACGATTCTATCAGAAGGTTCGGGATCTCTTCAAAGAGACCAGTGTCGACTATGACGGCACGGCCGAAACCGCGAAGGTATTCTTCGCCACCATCCAGAACAAGCTCGTCTACGCGGTGACCGGGCGCACCGCCGCCGAGTTGATCGTCGAAAGGGCCGATCCGGAAAAGCCCAACATGGCGTTGACCACCTGGGACGGCGACCGCGTTCGAAAAGCGGACGTAACGATCTCGAAGAACTATCTTCAGGCCGACGAGATCGAAGCGCTCAACCGCCTCACCACGATGTTTCTCGACTTCGCCGAGGATCGGGCGTCGCGACGACAGCAGACCCGCATGGCCGACTGGATCGCCCAGACCGACCGGTTCCTGACATTCAACGAGCGCGAGGTGCTCAGCGGCAAGGGTCGCATGTCGCACGAGCGAATGACCCAGATCGCGCATGCACGTTACGACACGTTCGAGGCCAGCCGGCGCGCCGCCGAAGCAGAAGGCGCCGAGCGCGAGGCCGACGAAGAATTTGCGAAGCTGCAAGCCGAGGCACGACGGCTTTCCAAACCAGAGCGGAAGCCGTGAGCGACTTTTCCGAGTCCGTCGTCGAGGCGGCGGCGCTCGAACGGCTCGCCGCAGCCGAGGATGCCGAGAAGATCGCAGGAGTCGTGTTATGAAGCCGTCGATTAGAACTCTCGGCGAAATTCTGTACTCGCCCAGCCAATACGTGATCCCGGTCTTCCAGCGGAACTATCGGTGGGAGACACCGCAGTGGCAGAAGCTCTGGGAAAGCCTGATCGAAATCCAGGCGCCCGAAAAGCAGGGCAACCACTTCATGGGGTTCCTCGTGTTCGTCCCCGGAGTGGCGCAGCCGGGTCAGCACACCACGTTCCACCTGATCGACGGCCAGCAGCGCCTCACCTCGTCGTCGGTCGTGCTCACCGCACTCCGCAACATCGCCCGAGATGCCGAGCAGATCGAGCTGGCGGACGAGATTCACCAGTACTACCTCGTTCATCCGAACAAGAAGGGCGATCAGCACTACAGGCTGCTCCCGAAGGAGCGCGACCACGACAGCTATCTGGCCATCGTCAATCGAACCGATGGCGCGAGTGGCCGGATCGCCGATGCGCTTGCGTTCTTCGAGGAGCAGATTTGGGAGTATGCGGCCGATCATCCAGACCGGCTGCGGACCCTGTTCAACACCGTCTGCCAGCGCATGGAGTTCATGTGCGCGACGCTGGAGGCCGAGAACGCCTACAATATCTTCAAGAGCTTGAACTCGACGGGAGTCCCCCTCGGCCCGTCCGATCTCATCCGTAATTTCGTGTTCATGCACGTCAGGCCGGAGAACCACGACGACTTCGACCGTGAGCACTGGTCGGCCATCGAGGATCGGTTCGCGACCAAGGAGGGCGTACTGGACGAAGAGGCGTTTTCTCGCTTCTTCCGCGACTACCTGATGTCGGACGGCCGCTATGTCTCGCCTCGGGAGACGTTCGCGACCTTCGAGTCGCGCTACGAGTCGACGGGCTTCTCTCCCGCCGTATTGGCCGAGGAGTTGCGTCGGAGTGTCGATGACTATTCTATCATCGCGAGCCAACGACCCGATCCGAGCGCCGACATCACCTCAGCTTTGGCGGGCTTGAACGTCCTCGACAGCTCGACGACCTATCCGCTTCTCCTGTTCCTTTTCCGCCTCCGCCGCAACGGCCAGATCGACGCAACGGGGCTCGCCGTGGCCGTCGAGAACCTCCGCGGGTTCATCCTGCGCCGGTTCATCTGTGGCGAGTCCTCGCGCGGTTACGGGCACATGTTCGTGCGCGCCATCCCGAAAGGAGAGACGAGCCCGCTAGCGGCTCTGGAACGATATCTGCTCGACCGCGGATGGCCGGACGATACTCGCTTTGAGAACGCTTTTGTCGAGGCTACGCTCTATGGCAGCCCGTATGCTCCCGTGGTCCTCGCCACTTTGGAACGCAGTCGCGGGCATCGCGAGCCGGCGGCACTCGATTCCACCCAGGTCGAGCACATCATGCCGCAGACGCTCAACCCCGCGTGGATCGAGGCACTCGGCCCTGACGCAAGAGCCGTACACGCCAAGTGGCTCCACAGGCCCGGCAATCTGACCCTGAGCGCCTACAACCTCGAACTCTGGAACCATCCGTTCAGCATCAAGCGTGAGCGATATGCCCAGAGCAACATCGTCATCACGCGCGAGCTTGCGAGCTTCGACCGCTGGACCGATGCCCAAATCGAAGAGCGCGGGCGTCGTCTGGCCAAGGACGCCGGCCGGATTTGGAAGGGGCCGGCAGAGCCGGTCGCGTCATCGGAAGTCACCGACCGAGGGCTTGCCGACCGGGAGGTCCTGCGGGTTCGATTCTGGAATGACCTGAGGGAGCGGTTCGTTCTGGAGCATCCCGAGATTCCGACCTTCGAGCCCAAGGGAAATTGGACCGTTCGACTGCAGTCGGTAATCAGGCACATCGGAGTCGAGCTGCGGTTCAGCTTTCGCCGTCGACAGGCGGCTATCGATGTATGGTTCTGGCGAACCCCGTCCATGCCGGTCTGGGAGCTGGTTCGTAGCGATCCGGCTCCGTGGAACGACCTAATCGAGGCCACCTGGGAGTTCGAGAAGCTCGAAGGGCGTGACCGGGCGAGGATGTTCATCAGTCGCCCCGTCCCGGAGCCACGTAACGAAGCCACCTGGCCCGAGGTGTTCGACTGGTTCTCCGAGAAGGCGGTTCTGCTCGTGACCAGGGTGTCGCCGCGGCTCCGCGAAGAGATGGATCGGATCAGTCAGTCATAGGTGGGGTGCCGCAACATGGCCCTGTTCACCGAGTCCGTCGTCGAAGAGGCGGCCCTCGAATGGCTGGGGGGCCTCGGATATGCGGTGCGTCACGGGCCGGATATCGCCGTAGGCGCGCCCGCGGCGGAACGGCACGACTCGAACTGCCGTGACGTGGTGCTGGAGGAGCGGCTGCGCGGGGCGCTGGCGCGCCTCAACCCCGGTCTGCCCGCCGACGCGCTGGACGAAGCGTTCCGAAAGCTCCTGCGGGCCGACGCGCCGTCGTTGATCGAGCGCAATCGGCTCGTCCACCGCATGCTGGTCGATGGCGTGACGGTCGAGTACCGGCGCGCGGATGGGTCGATTGCCGGAGCACAAGCGAGCGTCCTCGACTTCGAAGACCCCGAGCGCAACGACTGGCTAGCCGTCAACCAGTTCACCGTGGCGGAGGGGCATCACGTCCGACGGCCCGATCTCGTGCTCTTCGTCAACGGACTGCCACTCGCGGTCGTCGAACTGAAGAACGCCGCGGACGAGGATGCGGATGTCTGGGCAGCGTTCCACCAGCTCCGAACGTATCAGTCGCAGGTCCCGACACTGTTCGCCACCAACGTGATTCTGGTGGCGTCCGACGGCGTGCAGGCTCGGATCGGCGCGCTCGGAGCAGACCAGGAGTGGTTCAAGCCATGGCGGACGATCACAGGGCGTGACGACACCGGTGGTCTCTGCGAACTACAGGTGATGCTTGAGGGTGTCTTCGCGAAGCGGCGCTTCCTCGATCTCGTCCACTACTTCGTCGTGTTCGAGGACCTCGAAGGCAACAAGCTGGTCAAGAAGATGGCCGGGTATCACCAGTTCCATGCCGTCAATGTGGCGCTGGAGGAGACCCTGCGTGCGGCTATTCCATCGCGTCGTGCGTACGAAGTGGGCGGGCTCGAGGAAGAGCGCGGACGCTATGACGCCGGCCCAATGATCGGCGGAGAGGACGGCGACCGACGGGTCGGCGTGGTCTGGCATACGCAAGGTTCCGGCAAGAGCCTGACGATGGCGTTCTACGCGGGACGGGTGATCCTGGCGCCGGAGATGGAGAACCCGACCATCGTCGTCATTACCGACCGCAACGACCTCGACGACCAGCTCTTCGGCACCTTCGCACGCTGCCGAGAGCTGCTCAGGCAGCCGCCCGTGCAGGCGGCCGACCGCGCGGACCTTCGCGCGCGGCTGTCGGTCGGCGCGGGTGGCGTGGTGTTCACGACCATCCAGAAGTTCTTTCCGGAAGAGCGGGGTGACCGACACCCGGTGCTCTCCGACCGGCACAACATCGTGGTGATCGCCGACGAGGCGCACCGCAGCCAATACGACTTCATCGACGGCTTTGCCCGGCATATGCGCGATGCGCTGCCCAACGCCTCGTTCATCGGTTTCACGGGAACGCCGATAGAGAAGACCGACGCCAATACGCGTGCCGTGTTCGGTGACTACATCAGCGTCTACGACATTCAGCGCGCTGTGACAGACGGAGCCACGGTGCCGATCTACTACGAGAGTCGACTCGCCAAACTGGAGCTGAGCGCCGCCGAGCGTCCAAACATCGATCCCGATTTTGAAGAAGCGACTGAAGGCGAGGAAGTCGCCCGAAAGGAAAAGCTCAAGAGCAGGTGGGCGCAGCTCGAAGCCGTGGTCGGATCGGAGAATCGGGTCGAGCTCGTCGCCCGTGATCTAGTCGACCATTTCGAGCAGCGTCTCGAAGCGATGGACGGCAAGGCCATGGTCGTCGTGATGAGTCGACGAATTGCGGTCGCGCTCTACGACGAAGTCGTCCGCCTACGTCCCGATTGGCACTGCGACGACGACGCTGCGGGCGTAGTGAAGATCGTGATGACCGGGTCGGCCTCCGATCCTCTGGAGTGGCAGCCGCACATTCGCAACAAGAAACGCCGAGAGGAACTGGCCGACCGGTTTAGGGACGCCAAGGACCCGTTCAAGGTGGTTATTGTCCGAGACATGTGGCTCACCGGGTTCGATGCGCCGTGCCTCTCGACCATGTACGTCGATAAGCCGATGCGCGGTCATGGCCTGATGCAGGCGATTGCCCGGGTGAACCGGGTCTTCAAGGACAAGCCTGGCGGTCTGGTGGTCGACTATCTCGGCCTCGCCGAAGAGCTTCGGCAGGCGCTCGCGATCTATACTGAGGCTGGCGGTACCGGCCGCACAGCACTCGATCAAGCCGAGGCGGTCGCGGTGATGCTGGCGAAGTACGAGGTCTGCCTCGGGCTCTTCCACGGCTTTGACTGGTCGCACTGGACATCGGGCAAGGCGACACAGCAGACGACGTTGTTGACTGCGGCCCTGGAGCACATCCTCTCCCAAGAGAACGGAAAGGCTCGGCTGATGCAGGCCGTGCACGAGATGTCGCAGGCGTTCGCGCTGGCTGTGCCGCATGCCGAGGCGCTCCGCATTCGCGACGACGTCGGCTTCTTCCAAGCGGTTCGCTCGGTGCTTGCGAAGACCGGCAACGGAAGCCGGAAGACCGATGAGCAACTCGACCATGCCATCCGCCAAATTATCTCACGCGCGGTGGTGTCCGACGAAGTGATCGACGTTTTCGCTGCGGCAGGGCTGAAGAAGCCCGACATCTCGATTCTGTCGGACGAGTTCCTGGCCGAGGTGCGTGGAATGCCGCAGCGGAACCTCGCCGTTGAGCTGCTTCAGAAGCTTCTGAAAGGTGAGATCAAGGCGCGGTCCAAGCGGAATCTCGTCCAGGGGCGCGCTTTTTCGGAGATGCTCGAGCATTCGCTTCGGCGGTACCAGAACCGCGCTATCGAGACCGCCAAGGTGATCGAGGAGCTGATACAGCTCGCCAAAGAGATGCGCGCCGCGGCGCTGAGAGGAGAGAAGCTGGGCCTCACGGAGGAAGAGGTTGCCTTCTACGACGCTCTGGAAACCAACGACAGTGCCGTCAAGGTATTGGGCGACGAGGCGCTGCGGACGATTGCGCGAGAGCTTGTCGCCATGCTCCGCAAGAATGCAGCTATCGACTGGACGATCCGCGAAAACGTCCGCGCGCAGCTCCGGGTCCTGGTCCGCCGTATCCTTAGGAAGTACGGCTACCCGCCGGACAAGCAAGAGAAGGCGACCCAGACCGTGCTCGCGCAGGCGGAGCTGATGGCCGCGGCGTGGGCATGATCGGCCCAATCTGAACGCGCTTAAAGACCGATTGGAGTCTCGGGTCAGGGGCTGATGCGGCGCCGGAGGAGGCTTCCCATGGCGAGGTGGAGCATGGCCTCTGATACCAACGGCCCTGAGCCCTGCCCCGTCATCCTGAGGTGCCCGGCGCAGCCGGGCCCCGAAGGATGCGGCCCCGGCCGTCGCCCTTCGAGGGCTGCGCTTCGCGCAGCCACCTCAGGGTGACGGTGAGAGTCAGTGCCGGAGGCCCTTGGTATGAGACGTCGATCCTGGCCCCGTAGTCGCGCACGAGGCGGCGCCAGCGCATCACTCATCCGAAGATGCGTTCGACCACCCATCGCCGCGGCAGGACCTCGAAGCCCTGCTAGCCTGCCGGCGTCCGGATTGGTGTGTGTCGCCTCCGGCGCCCAGCCGGCTGCTTCCTCACGTGTGCTTGATCAAGAGCCGCCGCTGCGGCTCTCGACCATCGAGTCCCGCGAGTATGACCTTCGCCGCGTCGCGCAGCACGTCGTCCGGCATGTCCGGCAAGCCGAAGTCGGCCGCGTGCCGATGATAGGCGGCGCACATGCGGTCGAGCTTGCGGACCGTCGCTTCCCCAGGTTGCCATTTCGCGGTCCCACGAATCTTGAAATGGCCCTCGATCTGCTCGTTAAGGTCGTCGATAAGCGAGGACATCTCTGACTGTCCATTACGTCGGCCGCTGGCCGCGACGTGATTCGGCCGCTCGTGATCAGGATACGTCGCTGTCGTGACCGTGGTCGATCTCGTCGCGAAGCTCGGTCTCCCGGCCGAGCCAAGCGGCGACAGCGATGGCGACGCGGTAGAAGTCTTCGTCGGTGTCGCCGGGGGCCACACCGAAGTCGCGGCAGTAGTGCCGCACCGCGCCGGTCACGATGCACAGCCGCTCGAACTCGCGGACAGAAAAGACGCTCGACAACGAGCTGCGGTTTCGGTCGACTCGCGTCGTGACTTTTTCTGATCTCGACATTTCAGCTCCCCTCGTTGACCCTGCACCGGCGCGAGCCGGTGCAGGGTCGTATCTCGGCCTCGTTGGCGGCAGCGTCGGATTCGAGCCGCTCGACAACGGCGGCGAGGTCGGCGGCGGTCGGATTCTTCTTTCCGAAGAATCGAGTCATGAACGACATGTTGTCCTCTCGTGACTGATCAGCGCGCCGCGTCGTCGCGAGCGGGCTTGGTGCGGGAGTTGATGAAAGCGGTCAGCTCGGCGACGGGATAGACGGCCCGGCGCTCGGAAAGTCGGACGACGGTCGGGCCGGCCCCCTCAGCTTCCCAGCGGCGCAACGCTTCTTCGGAGACGCCGAGAGCCTTTGCGGCCTGCGACCGGGTCAGGCCGAGCGGGGAACGCTCGACTTCCGGCGGAAACTTCAGATCGACCATGTTGCACCTCGTTGGTGACGATGGTGCACCTAATCACGATACGGCATGGCTAAAGAGGCTGTTTGTGTCTCCGTTTGATCGCACCTATTCCGGCCGATCTCTCCGCCGACCGCCGAGCGCTCGCGCGCGGCCGGAAGCCGTGTTCCATGGGGCGCGCCGTGAAGCTCAAAAGGGCGGAGGCCGGCGCAGTGCGGGCGGCCTGTGTACCGCCTAGTCGCGCCCTGTTCGCGCGGCGCGATCAGGGCATGGTCGAGGTACTCGGCACCGACACGCGCTCGGCGGCGGTGTGGTCGGCGCGATGTCCAGGGGCGCCGCCGGCCGCCGGCTCACGAAACGCCCCGCCAGTTCGTCCGCGGTCGGGAGCGGGTCGAGCGCGGCGCCCGGGTCAGGCGGCGACTCGTTCGCGCCGCTTGTCGTCGTTCGCGGGCGTCGGGACGGTCGCGCGCTGTTCAGCCATGACCGCGACCACCGCGGCGAAGACGGCCGGCAGTTCGACGTCGGCGCGCTCGGCGAGCGCCCTCAGGTCCGCCTCGAACTCGACCGGCAAGGTGCCGGCGCGCGGCACGGGGATCAGGTTCCAGCCGAGCCACCCGAGCACGGCGTCGAGCGACTCGAGGCTCGGGCGGTTCTTCCGCCGCCATGCCTTGATGGTTGGGACGTTGACGCCGGCACCGAAGGCCGCGTCTTCGTAGCGGACCGCCTGTCGTTGCATCTCCGAGAAGACCAGCTTCACGTGCGGGCTCACGTTGTCGGGGATGGTGATCCGCGACGTGAGCTTGCGGCGGCGCAGGTGGGGAGGGGCTTGTCGGCTGGGGCGCGTGTCCATGACCGGACGATGCGCCGGGGGGCTATCACGTAAGAGCCTGATTGGATCGCCCTTCATTCGCGCGACGCGGCGCGCCGCTCATCGCCATCCGCCAGCCCCCGCGCTGGTGGCGCGCGGGGCATCGCCGGTGGGTAGGTGGCCGCGCGGCGGTCGCCAGGTCGGGAGCGCCCGCCGCGCGGCCCGGGCGCCGACATTCTTGCCGTCGCGAACCTCGGGAATTGTTACAGTATAACGTCGGTGCTCCGCGCTCGGGAACAGAAAGCGACATAAAATTTCGTGTACCTAGTTATACGTCGGGGTCGCGCGTCACCCGCATGGGTAGCAGCCTTGGAAGGACCCAAAGTGTTAGAGCATAGACAATTGTGATCGAAGGTTGTAGGTCGCCGCCCGTCCGCCCCGGCCGCGCGCGCGTCGCGCGCCGTTGCCGTTCAGGTCGGACGGGAGGCCCGGCGAGGCAGCGCCCCGGCACACGGGGCGGGCTGTGGCAACTGTGGAGAGCCTAGCGCCGTTGCGGCAGTGCCCGCGGTCGCGCCGCGACGTCGCGGCCGTTCACGCCAGCGCGGCATCACGTCGGCCCGCAGCCCGGCCGTGCGGGCGCCGTCGCCGGTCCGCTCTTGTCGCGGCGAGTATCCCCGCGCGTCCCGAGATCTTTCGCAGATCGAACGATTCAGGCTTCAATCCGCGCCGCGCTCGTCGCCTTCGATCATCTCGCGGACGCCCGCGGCACTCACGCAGCCCACCACCACCCGGCGTCGCTGCCGACCTTGGCAACAGGCGAGCCCGAGACGGGCTTCACGAGCCCGCGGATGAGCCCAGCGCCGAGCCGCACCACCACGCCCGGCAGAACGATGGCGCGCGCCACCGGCAGCGGCAGGGGCGCCAGCCGGGCCAGCGGCCGGGCCATCTCCCGGACGGCCGCAATCGCCGGGGCCAAAACCTGTCGGCGCTCGGCCGCGTCGAGGTCACGCAAACGGCGCCGCTCGACGTCGAGCATGGCGATTTCACAGCCGAGACGCGCCTTCAGCCACGCGCGAATGGCGGCTGGGGTCTGGGGGCCATTCGGCAAGATGACAGCGGTGCTTGGCGTCTGCCCCGGGCCGCGCTTCTGGTAGCGGGCGACCCGGCCCCGGAGGTTGGGTGGGTTTCCCTTACAAGGAGACTCCATGTAAGGAAAACCCACCCAACCTCCCTCGGCGACAATGGCGCCCGCCACCTTGGCGACGTGCTTCGCGTCATCCTGCGACACTCCAGCATAGGCGCGCTCGTTCTCACGCCATCCGGCGAACAGCACCCCGTCCCGCCACACCTCAGCCGGCGTCCGCCACGCCCACGCAAGGTCACACCACGGCACGACCGCATCAACCGTGACGTCGAGGACGACATCGGCGACGAGCCACGACACCACCGGATTGTCTTCGGTCCGGTTGACCGCCCGGTCGCGCGCAAGCGCCTGCACCTCGGCGTGCTCGCACATCTGGCGCCGCCTCGACTCGGCGCGAGGGTCGGGATGCACGAGGACGTCGACCGGGTGGGCTCTCCCGTCTGCACAGCGGATGTAGGCGCGCTCTTTCCGATACAGCGTTTTTTTATGGGCATCGGCCGCGACCGCTGCCACCGGCCCGCAAAACGTCACCTCGGCTTCGACTTCGGCGTCGCGAACCGAAGGCATCGGGCGCCCGATCACGAGATTCGAGCGCGTGTTCCGCCAATCGTTGCGCCCCGTCACGCCATTGAAGTTGCCCGGGATGATGTTCGCTGGCAGGCCCTTCTCAATCAGGTCGAGCTTCAACGCCTTCTGAGAAAACAGCCCGTTGGCGTCATGAGGGAACATGGCGGCGAGGAAACACGCGAGATTGTGCATGTATCGGCGATTGCGCCGCCGCTCCTCGGCCAGCTTGCCGTCCTGATCCGTCCGCCTGGCGATGCCGAGCGTCGTCGCCGAGACCGGCGCGTCGGTGATTTGAATCAGGTAGCTGTGCGGCGACCGTGCCACCGGCTGATCGAGCGCGACCCGCACGCGGCAGCCGAGAACGTTCTGAATCTGCTCGACGGTCGGTGGCGTGGCGTCGATCATCAGAATCGACGATCCATGGAGCTTCTCGTCGAGGCGCCGGAGCGGTCGGACGGCCAGCTTACGACCGCCGCCAGAGCCTCGCACGGTCAACGACCCTGACGCGCGCCCCGTTCTCAGAACGAACGCGACCTCATCCCAGATGTCGGCCATGATCCGAACCGACCGATACGTCTCGGCGCCGGCCGCGACCACAGCATCGCGCTTTTCCGCCGGCATGTTCGGCGACAGCTCGCGGGGCGGACGGCGACTCCATTCGAGGCTGACGGCCATCATCGCATCAAATTCATGCAGGCCGGCGGCCCGGAGCACCTCAGCCGACAGGTGCGCCCCGGGCGGCAACCCGTCGAGCGCGCTATGCAACGCGCTACGGAGCTTCTGAAGGCGGAGGGTGCCGACGTCATCGACCGTGCCTTCGGCGGTCCTGATGACGTAGTTGTCGAGCAAGGAGTCCAGCGGCACGGCGGCAGCGTCGTCAATCATCGACCCGAGGAAGGACTCGTCGATGATCAACACGTCGGACAGCGGGACGAACTCCGGCCACGGACCGGCGAGCAGCGCGTGCGGCATCACCCAAATCGCCGGCTGCGCGTTCCGCTGCCGATTGTAGCCGCAAACGTCGAAGAACCGGCACTTCACATCCGAGTCAGGACTGCCACAGACGTCAACCGAAGGCGCTCCGATCTCGACGGCGGCCTTACGAGCCGACTCGTCGAGACACATCTTGATTGCGCCATCACGGTCCGTCGCGTCGTCGCTCGGTTGATATCCAGGCGCGTCGGGGTCGGGTTTCGAGAACCCGCGGTAGGCGTGCACATCAGCGCCGAGGGCGCGCAGCTCGGCCGCCGCTTCCTCGGCGAGTTTCAGCGACGGCACCGCGTAGACGACGCGCAGTCCGCGATTGATCGCCTTGACGCAATACGAATAGACCAGCGACGACTTCCCGATGCCGGCCTCCGCCTTGATCAGCACGGCCTCCGGACGCCACTGCCGAAGGTCGTGGCTCGCAATCGCGTAGGGAATCCACCTCTCAGCCAGATGATGCATCGTCACGCGGTTGACGAGACCCTGCCGCTCGCGACGCTCGGCAGGGACCTGCTCTCCGAAGTATTGATCGAGAGTCGCCTTCAGCATCGCGCGAGCGACGTCGCGGGGCGCCGTCCGGTCCGGATAGGTCGGCGCGGCCATGATAGGTTCCGCCGCCGCGCCGCCGATCAGCGCGAGCGCCGCGCCCGGCCGGTAGATGTCTTCTCGGACGAGTTCGGCGAGCTTCGGCTTGGAAGTGCTCGCCATCTCACGCCACCTTACATGCGACGTTGTTCATGTCGCCGTCGAGTCGCGGAATGACGAGACGGACCTCACGTCCGGCGTCGTACCAGCGACGAGCGCACGCCTCGGCCGCCTTCGGGTTCGCGCCCTTGTCGTCCGTCTCGACCAGGATGCGAAGCACCTCGATCCCCGTCAGAACCGGGAAGGTCCCGATTGCTCCGGAGTTGCCGGCCACCCATGTGGGACCGAAGCCGAGCATGTCGGCCGAGAGGCTCGTCTCGATGCCTTCACCGATGGCCAGCGCGACCGTCACGTCCTCATCCGGCGTGAGCTTGATTGCGGCGCCCTTCGCGCGCCCCATCATCCTCTTCGCGAGCTTGGAACCGTCCGGCGACAAGAAAGTACGATGCACGCCGCACGCCTCGTTCGTGATTACGTCGCGCATCAGCGCGACCATACCCGGAACGCGCCGACCTTCGAACCACAGGGCGGGATGGAACCGAATCGCGTCGCCCGCCGCACGATCCGTCAGCGGAGCCTTGCGGCCGGCGAGGTAGGACTCGACGATGGTGCCGCGGGGATCGACGGCGGCACCCCACAGCGCCAGAGCCTCGGCGATGCGGACCGGATCGTGCTGATCGAGGACGATATCGGGTTCAGGCGGAGCGACGTCGAGAGGAATCGATCCGCCGATGAAGTCGACAGCGAACGCCTTTGCCTCGGCGAAGCTGAGGCCGCGCGCGCGCATGATCAGCCCGAAGACGTCACCGCCCTCGCCGACCTCAAAGTCGAACCACGAGCCGGCCTTCGGCCCCGCGATGACGATGCCGAGGCTGCCCTTCCGGCGAAAGCGAAGCTCGTGCCGCAAACGCGCGGTCGGCCGACCGTACAGGGCGACGGCGAGCTTCGCCATCACCGGGGCGAGCGCGGCCTTCAATGCGGCGGTCTCGGCCCGCAGCTCGGCCCGGACGATGTCCTCCGCCGACAGGGCCGCGCCACCGGCAATTGCCGTGAGGCGACCAAACCGGGCTCCCTCGTCGCCGTCACTGCGGGTATTCACGGATTAGTCCTGATGTTTCACTGGCGTCGGGCGGTCTTGGAAAAGGCGGGGTGGGGTGCCCCGCCTTTTTCTTTTGCGGTCACGCCGCGGCGCTTTTCGTGCCGAACAACTCAGCCCGAATCTCTTCGATCCGCTTCAACCGCTTGAAGATCAGGCCGCGATAGTACGCCCGGCCGGGCGGATCGTAGACGAACCCCTCGTCGTCGAGTTGAGCGCGCAAGTAACGCTCTTGCGCCCAGAGAATCTCGTCGGCGGTGACGCGCATCATGTTCGCAAGGTGGGCGCGTGACGGAAGTCGAAAGCTCATCGTGTCCTCCTGATCTTTAGAGCGCCGCGACAACGTCCTCGTCGTCGCGCTGGATCGCGAGCAGGTCCCACAGAGCCGCGATGTGCTCCCGCACGCTGGCGTTCACCATCGCGAGACTGGCGAGCAAGCCGGCGTCGGCGATGGCCGCGACGAGCCGCAGAGACGCCGCAGTAACGGCCGAGTCGGTCGCGCCAAGGGTCACTTCGTCCTCAACAGGGAGAGCGTCGGCGAGGGCGGACAGGTAGCTGGAGTCCATCTTCATCAGCTCCGGCGAGCACGCTGCGCGGTCGTCGGCAGCGACGCGACGAAACGCGCGATCTCGGCGCGCTCGAAAAGCGTCGCCGACCATACTTCCGGCCCACGATGCGCCCGGCCTTCAGCTCGGCGTAGAGCGCCGAGCGGCTGATGCCGGCCGCTTTCGCGGCGGCGGCGGCGCCGCGAATGACAAGGGGTTCAGGGGACGCTTCGGGCTTGATGTTCATGGAACTCCTCCGATGTGGTGGGGAGTTCTTAGGTATCTTAGGATCTAAGTCAAGAAAAATGCTCTATGTGTCAAATGCATATCATGCCATAGGCATTATATGGACGAGAAAGGTCGCAGAGTTATTGCAGTCTGTTCTCTGAATGTTGCACCTCAAAGGCCGTTCGATCCAATCTCTCAACGACTCAATTTCGAAAGCGCGTCCAGGTACTTGCCGGAGTCCCGAGAGACCGGCGAGAGCTTGGTGCGTCGTCGGCATCGGCGCCGGACTGCTGACGGACGGTGACGGATGGTCGCGCCGAAAAATATGTGAATCATCTTTGTGGATGGCGCCGGCTCAACGCGCCCGCGCGCGGCCCGTGGCGCGTCCGCGGGCGCGGACGGCCGACCATGCCGGACGGACGGACGGGCGCGCGGGCGCGCTCCGGAGCGCCACGGCGCGGCCGTCGTCGCGGCCGTGCTCGATCAGGTGGTCTTCTTGCGTTTCCGGCCGCGCGTGATCGGCACCACACCGGCCGGCGGTGCCACGAGCGGCACCACGGCAGCCGCGGCGAGGTCGTCGAGCGCGTCCACGACGAATGCGCTGTAGTGCGCCTCGATCATCGCGGACGACGTATCGTGAAGCGCCGCGACCAGCCGGACCGGCAACCCGGCCCGGAGCCCGCGGACAATCGAGCTATGGCGTAATGCATAGGCGACCGTCCCGGCAGGCAGCTCGGCTTTTTCCCGGATCAGCCCCCAAGGCCGAGTCAATTCGGCGGCCGACGTCCAAGGGCCGCGACGATCCTTCACCCAAGTTGCGACGCCGGTCTGCCGCCAGCGCCACCGTTCGAGCAACGGCGCGGCGCTCGACCGGCCGGTGACGACGGGCGCCAGTTCGTCGAGCACGTCACGTCCCACCCGCACCGCGACGCGAGCGCGCTGCTTCACGCCCCGCCCCTTCCGGCTGGTAGGCACCAGGAGCCGGCCGTCGATCACGTCGCCGACGGTCATTCGCGCGATCTGAGAGAACCGGGCGCCGGTCGCGGCGAGCACCACGACCAGCCGCACGAGGTCGCCGCCCCAATCGTCCTCAGCGTCGATCTCGCGCGCAGTGCGGATGATGGCCCGGACCTCTTCGTCGCCGAGCACCTGAGCCTCACGGGCGACCGGGGCCACAGCCTGCGGCGTGGCAAGGCCGTTCTTGACGACGATGGCGATGTGAGCCGGCAGCCGGTCCCGGTGAGCCCGGGCCGCACCGTTGAGTGCCGCTTTCAGGTCGTTGACGGTGCGGCGCACGGAGCCGTGGGCGAGCCCTTCGGAGAGGGCGGTTCGCCAGCGGGTCAAGTCCTTCTCGACGAGGCGATGCAGCGGCACCTCGGCGAGCGGCGCGCCGAGCACATGCTTGGTCAGGCGGGATCGAGCATCTCGCTTCCGGTCGGTGCCGCGCGCCTCCCGCTCGGCGATGTAGTCCTCGACAGCCCGGGCAATCGTCAGGACCGGCCCCGCGGCGGCGGCGGCTTCGTCGGCGCGGCGGGCGGCGACCAGCTCC
The DNA here is from genome assembly GCF_016653355.1 of Rhodoplanes elegans. GTDB lineage: Bacteria > Pseudomonadota > Alphaproteobacteria > Rhizobiales > Xanthobacteraceae > Rhodoplanes > Rhodoplanes elegans. The sequence continues at coordinate 71,212 of NZ_NHSK01000075.1, forward strand.
CGGATGCGCGTCACAGCCTGAGCGTAGGAGAGCGTGCCGGACCCGTCCGCCCGGATTGCGTCATCGGCCGTCGCCAGCGTCTCATAGCTGTAGCCACCATCGGCACCCCGCCATCGGGCAACCCACCGCCCACCACGGGCGCCGCGCCTGTATCCGAGGTGAACGTCGGGGTCGATCCCGCGCCAATAGGGTTCGGGACGCGCGGTGAGCTTCGACCGTGCTTTCGGGGTGGTGATCTCACTCTCGACCAGGGTCCGAGCCATGTTTTCGCCCTCGAACTTACGGACTATTCGTGAAATATACGGCCTCGTACGCGCCCGGACGACCATAGACATTAATTTTGATGACGCAATGAATTCATGGACGTAGGCGGACAACGGCGAAAACAAGGCCCGTCGATTCGTCGCCCTTTCACGGCGAAAACAGGGGTTCGATTCCCCTTGGGCGCGCCAGGATTTCCCGAAGACGATCGTTGGCTCGACACGCACCCCGCGTCCGCGTCACACGTGTCCACACTCCGTCAAAGCAGACCGGGGTCCAATCGACCTGCCTGCGCCCCTCGTCCCACGAAGCGCCACCGCTCCCCGGCACACTCGGGCTAGTCCGATCGTGCTATGAGGACCGTGGCACTCGGGCCGGGTCTCGCGAAAAAGGGGCCATCCGGGCTCGTGGAAGCGAAAGGCCTTTCGATCCGGTGACGATGTGTCGTAACTGACGACCGCCGTCAGGCGCGTGCGCCGTCATTCCATGCCGAACGACGAGCATGAAGCTTTCTGCGCTCAGTCGCCCACGCCGCGCCACCTTTTCAAATACTCGATCCGCACGTCCTCGATCGAAAGCCCTGAAGCCTGCAGCAAGGCATCTTGCGCGGCGTCCAGGTTTTCCATGGCGACATTGATCAAGGCGACCTTCGCATCGGAAGCCCTCTCGGGGTCGCAGGAAAGCCAGGCGTCCAGGATACACCCGGCACTGAAGATGTGGACCAGCGCCTCGGTTGCATCTCCGATCAATCTGGACACGCGACAACTCCGATCGGCTTCACGAACGAAAGCAATCGGAACGGGGGATGAAATCGGAATAACGAGAGACTGGGGGAGAAAACGTGGCCCCACGGTAATGTTCGCGATAACAACCAAGTCCGACCGCAAACCTGAGAGACAGCATTGCCGCGAACTGGGGATTTACCGACCGCAAGACCGTGGAGCCGGCCATTAATGGATCGTGCTAGACGGCCGCGGTTTCCGGATCAAGCCTCTTGTTCCCTACGCCGAGTGTATTAGCCGGCCGGTGCCCACAAGCCCCGGCGATCGCATATCCAACGTCGAGGAGCCGGCCCGTGGTCAGACGCGGGCGAGCTGCTGCAGCAGATCCAGGTTCTGCGGACCGGGCGCGAGCTCGCCGCGCTCGATCCGGCGAGCGAGCGCGACCACGGCCGCGTTGATCGGCGCCCGGCCGCCGTGCCGCGCGTGCTCGGCGACGACGAGACCGTTGAGGTCGTCGACCTCGCTGTGGCGTCCCTTCATCCAGTCCTGCAGCACGGTCGTCTTGGTGTGCGGGAGCACGAAGCCGGCGAGCAGCGTGTCGAGCAGCATCTCCACCAGCCGGTTGGTCTGCCGCACGTCGTCCGGCGTCAGGCCGAAGATCGGCAGCACGGCGTGACCGGCGAGCGCGCCCGCGTCGAGCGCCTCCTGGCCGGAGCCGAGCATCAGCTCGCGCATGCCCGGCAGCCGCGCCGCCTCGAGCATCGGCAGCCCGAGAATGGCCGTGGTGACCAGCGTGGTGGCGTTGCTGACGAGCTTCATCCACTTGGCGGCGCGGATGTCGTCGACGATCTCCACCGTGCCGACGTGGCGCAGCAGCGCCGCGATCTCCTCCTCGCGCCCCGCGGCGGCCGGGTCGATCGCCCCGACCGCGAACCACGAGCGCGGCGGCGGCGAGTGGCGCTGCACCACACCCGGATCGAACATCATCGACGAAATCTCGATGACGCAGCCCATCGTCCGGTGCGCCCCGACCACCGCCGCGATGGTGTCGGTCGTCATGCCGTTCTGCACCCCGGCGACGAGGCCGTCCGGCTTCAGATACGGCGCGATCAGCTCGCAGGACCAGCGCGTGTCGTAGGCCTTGGTCACCAGCAGCACGATGTCGAACGGCTCCCGGAACGTGCAGACGTCACACAGATGGTGCGCCCGCACCGGCACGGTCAAGGTTTCGTCCGGCATCTCGATGCGCGCGCCGCGCGCCCGCATCGCCTCCACATGCGCCGGCCACTGATCGATCAGCACCACATCGAGCCCGGCGCGGGTGAGGTCGGCGCCGATCGAGGCCCCGTTGGCGCCGGCCCCGAGCACGGCGATCCTTTTCTTCGTCGTCACGTCCACGCGGCGCTCCGTTGTTCACGTTCAGGCGATCTCGAGATCAGTTGGGTTTGGATTTCGCGCGCCGCGCTTCGCTCTTGACGAGCCCGGGCCGTTGATTGTCCGATCGGCATCGTCGAACAACCCTCCCCTCACCCGCGAAGCAATTTCAGATGGACGAGCCGGACCACCTGATCGTCGGCGGCGGCAGCGCGGGCGCGGTTCTCGCTGCCCGCCTCTCCGAGGATCCGAACCGCCGCGTGCTGCTGATCGAGGCCGGACCGGACACACCGCCCGGCGCCGTGCCGGACGACGTCGCCGACACGTTCCCGACCTCGTCGCTCAACCCGCGCTACTTCTGGCCGGGGCTGCGGGCGACGCGCCGGCCGGAGGGCGACGCCTATCCGTTCCCGCAGGCCCGGATCATGGGCGGTGGCTCGAGCGTCATGGGCCTGTGGACGCTGCGCGGCCTCGCGAGCGACTTCGCGGCGTGGGAAGCGGCCGGCGCGACCGGCTGGGGACCCGCCGAGGCGCAGCGGCTCTACAACGCCGTCGAGCGCGACCTCGGCCGCGATTTTCCGCGCAACGGCGAACGTGGCGCTCCCGACCCGCGGCCTTATCCGGTGCGGCGCATGCCGCGCTCCGAATGGCCCGGCTTCGTGACGGCCATCGAGACGGCCGCCGTGGCGCGCGGGCTGCCGGTCGTCGACGACATCAACGCGCGGCCGGGCGACGGCGTCTTCCCGATGCCGGTGGCGCAGGACGAGCACGTCCGCTCCACCAGCGCGGGATGCTATCTCACCGCCGCGGTGCGGCGCCGGCCCAACCTCGCGATCCTCACCGACACCGCGGTGACGGCGCTGCGCTTCGACGGGCGGCGCGCCTGCGGCGTGACGGTGCGGCACGGCGGCACCACACGGGACATCGCGGCCCGCGCCGTGATCCTGTGCGCCGGCGCCATCCATTCCCCGGCGTTGCTGCTGCGCGCCGGCATCGGCCCAGCGGCCGCGCTTACGGCGCTGGGGATCGCGCCACTGGTCGATCGTCCCGGTGTCGGCGCCAACCTGCAGAACCATCCCTACCTGCAGTTCGCCCTCACCCTGCCGCCGCGCTCGCGGCTGCCCGCGCGACTGCGCCGCTTCGCGATCGCCGGAATCAGGATGTCGTCGCAGGCCGCCGGGTGTCCGACCTCCGACCTCCTCGCCTTCGCGATCGGCCGCGTGAGCCCGCACGCCTACGGGCCCGATCTCGGCATGGTCGGCGCCGCCCTCTACGCGCCGTTCTCGCGCGGCCGGGTGACGCTGCGCAGCGCCGATCCGGACGTGCCGCCCGACATCGCCTTCGCGCTCCTGCAGGATCCGCGCGATCCGCCGCGCCTCCTGAAGGCGGCCCGGCTGGTCGAGGCGCTGCTCGCCGACCCGGCGGTCGCCGCGACCTACGGCGACGCCTTCCTGCTGCCGCCCGTGATGTCGCTGCAGCAGTTCAACCGGCAGGGCGCGGCCGGCACGCTGCTCGCCGGCGCCGTGAAGGCCGTGCTGGCCGCACCGGCGCCGCTGCGCCGCCTCGCGCTGAACCGGGCGCTCGCGCCGGGACGCTGGGTCGGCAACAGGACCGGACGCGTGCACATCCCGGATGACGAACTGCTCGGCGCGATCGCCCCGATGGCGCATCCGAGCGGCACCTGCGCGATCGGCCGCGACGGCGACCCGATGGCCGTGCTCGATCCGCAGTGCCGGGTCCGCGGCATCGATGGGCTGCGGGTCGTCGACGCCGCGGTGATGCCGACGGTGCCGAGCGCCAACACCAATCTGACCGCCATCATGGTGGCCGAGCGGGCCGCCGAGCTGATCAGGTCCGAGCGAGGCTGACCGCGGCGTCACGGCGCCGGCACGCCGCTCGGCGCGTCCTTCGCGATCGCGCGGGCGCGCCAGCGGCGCTGCACCAGCCCCATCACGCCGCCCGGGACGAACAGCGCGATGACGATGACGATCAAGCTGAAGATGACGCGGTTGACCTCGGACGTCACGGTGACGCGCAGGGCGTCGGCGACCAGCAGCACGATCGGCGCACCGATCAGCGGCCCCTGCCAGGTGCCGGCGCCGCCGATCACCGCCATCAGCACGACGTTGAGCGAGATGTCGAACGAGAACGTGCCGGTCGGCTCGATATAGGCGATGCGCTGGGCGTAGAGCCCGCCGACCACGCCGGCGATGAAGCACGAGATGGTGTTGACGGCCCATTTGATCTCGACGGTCCGCACCCCGACGATCTCGGCCGCGTCCTCGTCCTCGCGGATCGCCACCAGGGCCCAGCCGACATTGGAGTGCTCGACCGCGTAGACGAACGCCGTCACCAGCACGGCGAGGCCGAGGAACACGAAGTAGAACAGCCGCTCGACGGCGAGCGGCGACAGCGGCAGCCGCGGCAGGTAGATGCCGAGCGCACCCTGGGTGATCGCCAGGTTCAGCGCGAGGATCTGCACCGCGAAGGTGATGATCATGGTCACCAGCGCGAAATAGGCGCCGCGCAGCCGCAGCGTCGGAATGCCGATGGCGAGCCCGGCGATCCCGGCCGCGAGGCCGGCGACCGGCGCCGTCATGAACGGCGACAGCTCGAAATAGTGGAAAAGGATGCCGCTCGCATAGGCGCCGATGCCGAAGAAGGTGACGAGGCCGAAATTGAGATAGCCGCCGTAGCCACCGATCAGGTTCCAGGCCTGGGTCAGGATCACGTACATGAACACGGTGCCGAGCGTGCTGAGCACGAACAGCTTGGTGCCGAGCACGCCGTACGCGACCAGCCCGGCGAGGAGCGCGAGCCACGCGCCCCAGGCCGCGACCGCCGCGGCGCGGCTGCCGCCCGACTTCGGAACCAGATAGACCGAGAACACCCGCCCCTCCTAGATGATCCGGCGCACGGCGCTGCTCAGGCCCTCGCGACGGACCATGAGGATTACGGCGAGCAGCACGTAGAGCACGAGATAAACGTAGTCGAACGGCATCACGGCCGTGCACACGCTCTGGATCAGGCCGACCGCGATGCCGGCGAACAGGGTGTTGTCGACGCTGCCGAGACCGCCGAGGACGACGACCAGGAACGCCCAGGCGAGCCACACCACCTGGGTGTTGGGCGAGAACGGAAACACCATCGCGAGCGCCACGCCGGCGGCGCCGGCGCAGGCGATGCCGAGCCCGAACATCACCGCCGAGAGCCGGCGGATGTCGACCCCGACGATGCGGGCGGCCTCCGGATTCTGCCCCATCGCCCGGATCGCCCGGCCCGTGAGGGTGAAGCGCAGGAGGCCCCAGAACAGCCCGATCAATCCGAGCGCGAGGCCGCCGGCGATGAGGCGGACATAGGGCAGCACGAGCCCGCCGACCGACAGCGAGGCGTTGGTGTAGCTCGCCGTGATCACCCGCGTGTCGGTCGTCCACACGATGGTGCCGAGGTTCTCGATCAGCACCATCAGGCCGAACATCGCGACCAGCCCCTGGGTCTGGGCGGCGCTCTCCAGCCGGGTGACGAGCACGCGGTAGACGACGGTGCCGAGCAGGAAGAACACCGGCAGGGCGACGACGAACGCCACCACCGGATCGACGCCGAAGCGCCGGAACAGCTCGAAGGCGAGGAACGAGCCGAGCATCACGAAGGCGCTGTGCGCCACGTTGACGATGCCCATCACGCCGAGCACGAGGCTCAGCCCGAGGCCGGTGATCGCGTAGATCAGGCCGAGCAGCACACCGTCGACGAGGATCGAGAGGATCTGGTCCAGCATCACGGGTCCTGACGCGAGGTATCGTGCCGCGGCGCCGCGCGTCCCTGTCGCGCACGAGCCGACGACACTTGGATCGAGACCATGGAAAACTCCCCTAGACGCCGAGCCAGCCGCGCACCATGGCGCCGAGATCGCCCTCGAAGGCCGAGCGGTCGCCCTCGATGTCGTTGCGCCCGGAGCCGAGCACGTAGACGTAGTCGGCGACCGCGACGGCGGCGCGCACGTCCTGGTCGACCAGCAGGATGGTGCGACCCTCGGCCTTCAGGGCCTGCAGCTCCTGATAGACCTGACGCGCGACGATCGGCGAGAGACCGACCGAGGGCTCGTCGACCAGCAGCACCTTGGGATCGGGCACCAGCATGCGGGCGATCTCGACGGCGCGCTGCTGGCCACCGCTGAGGCTGCCGGCCGGCCGGTCGCACAGCGCGCGTAGATGCGGATAGCGGGTCAGCACGGCCTCGACGGCGGCGGCGAGACGCTTGCGGTCGGACCGCATGGACCAGCCGCCGAGCTCGATATTCTCGTAGACGGTCAGGTCCGGAAAGGTCGAACGCCCCTGCGGCAGGAGCCCGACGCCGAGCGCGATGTGGCGATGCGCGGGCAATTGCCCGATGTCGGTGCCGTCCAGCATCACGGTGCCCTGCTGCGGCGCCAGGAAGCCGGCCGCCACCTTGAGCAGCGTCGACTTGCCGGCACCGTTCGGGCCGAGTACCACCGTGATGCGACCGGCCCGCGCCGTCACGTCGACGCCGCGAAGCACGGGGTGCGCCGGGATATAGCCGGCGACGAGGCTCGTCATGCGGAGCGTCGGCGCGGTCATGCGTCGCTGCGCCCCAGATAGCCGTCGATCACCTTCTCCTGCGCGATCACCTCGGCCGGCAGGCCGCGCGCCGCGACGGCCCCCTCGACCAGGCACACCATCTGGTCCGACATCGCGACCAGATCCGGCACCTCGTGGCTGACGATCAGGAACGAGGCGCCCTCCTGCGCGACGGTCTCGCGGATGCAGCGCACGAGCGTCGTCTTGATCTGCGGATGCACGCCGGCGAACGGCTCGTCCATCAGGACGATCCGCGGCCGGGTGACCAGCGTGCGGGCGAACTCCAGGAGCCGCTGCTGGCCGCCGGACAGTTCGCTCGCGACCCGGTCGGCATGCCGCTCGAGGCCGACGAAGGCGAGCAGATCGGCGGCGCGCCGCCGCGCCGGACCACGATCGAGGGCGCGCTGATGGAGAAGCGGCACGAACAGGTTCTGCATGGCGGTCAAGGTGCGAAACACGCGCGCGGCCTGGAACGTGCGGGTGATGCCGAGCGCGGCGAGATCGGACGGGCGGCGCCCCGTGGTCGCGGCGCCGCCGAGCCGGATCTCGCCCTGGTCCGGCGAAAGCACGCCGTTGACGATGTTGAGCAGCGTCGTCTTGCCGGAGCCGTTCGGCCCGATCAGGCCGACGACCGCGCGGTCCGGCACCGAGAACGACACGTCCCGGACGGCGATCACGCCGCGGAACCGTTTCCCGATGCCGTCGAGGCTCAGGAGCGGCGCGCCGCCCGCCGCGCTCATGGCTTGGTGCTCATGGCTTGACGTTCACGGGTTGGCGCTCACGGCTTGGCGAACACCGGCGGCGCGGTGCGGGCCTGCTTCGGCCAGACGACCTGGTTCTTGCCGTTCTGGAACTGCAGCAGCACCTGGCTGAACACCGGCGTGCCGTCCGGCTGATAGCGGAACGTCCCGGCCGCGGTCTTGAACTCGTTGGCGTAGATGTACTCCTTGAGCTTGGCCTGATCCAAGGTCTTGGCGCCGGCGACCGCCTGCTCGATCACCTGCAGGATGGCGTAGCCGACGATCGCGTAGGTCGGCAGCGTGTCGTAGCCGCGCGTCTTGAACACCTCGGCGAGCTCGGCGAGGCCGGGATAGCCCTGGGTCGGCCACGCGATCGTGGTGCCGAAGCCGTTCTCGGCCGCCTCGCCGAGCTTCGGCCAGGCCGACAGCGTCGTCACCTGCGAGCCGCAGGTGCAGAACACCATCGGCTTCAGGCCCTGCTGATGGACGGTGCGGGCGATGTTGAGGGTGTCGTTCGGCAGACCGAGCGCCAGCACCATGTCGGCGTTCGCCGCGCGCGCCTTCTGGACGAGGCCGTTGAAGTCGGTGGTCGTCGGCGGATACTGCTCGTCGACGACGATCGGGATGCCGGCCGCCTTGGCATAACCGAGAACGCCCCCCGTCCCGCCGAGCCCGGCCCGCACCACCACGGTGAACGGGTTCTGCGACGTGAACACGGCGAGGCGCTTGGGCTTCTGGTCGGGCGGCAGCTCGCCCAGCATCTCGAACAGGCCGCGCGTGTAGTCGGGCTCCTGATAGGTGAAGCTGCCGATCATCGAGCCCTTGTTGTTCTTGAAGATGTTGATGCCGACGAAGCCGCCGTTGAACAACAGCTTCTCGTGCGACATCACGATCGGCACGACGGCGCCGCCCACGAAGGTCGTGTAGGGGGCGATCACGAGGTCGACCTTGTCCTGATCGAGCAGCCGGTTGTAGAGCGACTGGGCGACGGTCGGGGTGCTCTCGTCGTTGTAGATGACCATCTTGACCGGCCGGCCGAGCAGGCCGCCCTTCTTGTTCACCTCCTCGACCCAGCGGTCGTAGACGAACTTGTAGTCGGTCGAGGGCTCGGCATAGGCGCCGGTCAGGCCGAGCGTCCCGCCGATCACGATCGGGTTCTGCTGGGCCGTGGCCGGCGCGGCACCGGCGAGCGCCGCGGCGAGACCCGCGGCGAGGACGAGGACACGGCGCCGCACCTGATCGAACGAAGTCATGCTGGAACCTCCCTGAAGACGTTTCTTGTCGTGAACCTGTCGTGGTCTCGCGGCGGGGCGCAGCGCGTCCGTCGGCCGCTCAGGCGGCGTCGAGGCCGGCCCGGCGCAGCGCCACCCCGGTGACGGCCGACCAGTCCTGGTGGCCGGCCCCGTGCGCGAGCGCATCGAGATAGTTGTCGCGGAGAACGCTGGCGAAGGGCAGCGGCAGGTTCGCCGCCTCGCCGGCCGCGAGGGCGAGCCGGGCGTCCTTCAGGCCGAGTTCGAGATCGAACCCGGCGGGCTCGAAGCGCTGATGCGCGACGAGATCGGCATAGATGCGGAAGATCGGCACGTCGAACAGCGAGCCGACGACGACGCCCAGGAGGTCGGCCGGCGGCATGTCGTAGGCGCGGGCGAGCGCCGCCGCCTCGCCGAGCGACTCGATGACGCACGCGACCAGGAGATTGCCGGCGATCTTGGTCACGTTGGCGCGCGTCGGATCGTCGCCGAGCCGCCAGGTCTTGCGGCCGATCGCGTCGAACAGCGGCTGCACCCGGTCGATCGCGGCGGCCGGTCCGGCCGCCATGATGTTCAGCTCGCGCCGCGCCGCCATCTCGGGGCGCCCGAACACCGGCGCCGCCACATAGGCGATCCCGTGCCGGCCGTGCAGCGCGGTCAGTGCCTGCGCGCAGGCGAGCGAGGCCGTCGCCATGTTGACGTGAACGAGGCCCTTTGGCGCGGCGGCGAGGAGATCGTCGGTGAACACGCCGCGCATCGCCGCGTCGTTCGGCAGCATCGACACGACGGCATCGCCCCGGAGCGCGTCGCGGGCGCTCGACGCACCGATTCCACCCGCTGCGACGGCGGCGCCGACGGCCGCCTCGGACGCGTCCCAGACATGGACGCGATGGCCGGCCTCCACCAGATTGCGGAGCATGGCGAGCCCCATTCGGCCCGCCCCGATGAACCCGACCTCCATGACGTCTCCATCCCGGCGCTTTTCGTATTTTGTATGTCAGGCAGGTTAGCGCGTCGGGATGCGGTTGCAAGCCGCGCGTGGCGGCGGGCGAAGCCGGCCCGCACAGCCCTCGGCGGTTGCGGTGGAGCGGGGCTCTCGCGGGACCATCACGCCGGCCGGGACCGACCAAGCTGGTCCAGACGGCCGACGCGACATGTCGCCGACGTGACCTATCCGGCGCGCTGGGTCGGCCCCGGCGCCTTCACGAATCCACGCGGGCCGCGCGGCGCAGACGGTCGCGCTCGGCGATCCGGATCGCGAGGAAGCTCTCCAAGGCGAGCAGAAGGCGCTCGGCCGACGCGGCGCCCTCGCTTCCCGGCGCGCAGTCGGCACAGTGCCGCCGCTGCAGCTCGAGCTGTCGCAGTCCTTTCGCCACCGAGACCTCGGCGCGCGCCAGCCGGTCCACCGCCGTCTCGGCACCCGCGTCGTCCGCCGGGCCTGGCCCGCCGACCTCGCGCCGGCCCGGACCGGCGGGATCGTTCATCGCAGCGCGGCGCCGGCCGCGCCGCACGAGCGACGCTTCACCTCCGCGCCCGTGTATTCGGTGCAGCTATCGAGACCGGAGACGACCCGATACCGATAGCTGTCGTCCCAGGCGTTCTCGTCGATGAGGGTCCGCGCATGCGCGAAGACGTCCAGGCCGGAGACGAGATCGCGCTGCACCTCGTGCCGGGCTCCATCCAGGACGATGAGTTGTGTCGGCATCGTTCGTCGTCCTTCTCGTGTCTCGCATTCGTCAGGTCCGTAACGCCGAAGGTCGCGCCGCGTTCCGGCGCGGCGCACGCATCGGGCGCGATGCGCCTCCTCTCGATCAGGGCTTCGGCGGAGGCCCGCGGCGCCCCGTGTCACCGAGAGGCGCCTCGCCGTTCAGCGCCTCGTGCGCGCCGGCCGGGTCGAGCGGCACGATGTGCTCGACGATGCCGCGGGCGATCTCGCGCTCGCCCATGATCACCACGGCGGCACCGAGCGACTCGAGGTGCTCGACCTCGGCGTCGGAATGCGCCCGGGCGATGATCTCGATCGCCGGATTGGCGGCCTTGGCCTGCTCCACCACCTGCCCGGCCTCGAAGGCGTTGGGGATCGCTAGGACGAGACGGCGAGCGCCCGGCAGGTTGGCGGCGGCCATCACCTCCGGATCGGCGGCGTTGCCGGCGAGCACCTCGGCACCGCGCGAGCGCGACGCCGCGACGGCTGCGTCGGCGTCCTCGATCACCAGCACCGGCAGCCGCCGATCGGCGAGCGCGGCGGCGACCAGGCTGCCGACCCGGCCGTAGCCGACCAGCACCGTGTGGCCGGTGAGTGCGGTCGCGACCAGCGGCTCGACCGCGGTCGCGGCGCCGGCCGGCGCCGGCCGGGCGCCCGGAGCGGCCGAGGCGTTGGG
>NZ_NHSK01000076.1 GCF_016653355.1 Rhodoplanes elegans
TCCGCAAGGTGACCAACGGCTTCCGGTCCGAGTGGGGCGCCCACCTCTACGCGGACGTTCGATCCGTGCTCGAAACCGCTCGCCGCCGCGCCATCGGCGCCCTCGACGCCATCCGCGCCACGCTGAGCCGTGGTGCGCTCGATCGCGCTGCTACAATGTTGACGGCGGCCCCAAAGGGGTGAGTGGTTACGATGCGGAAGCCATCGGCGGGGTCTGTCCATTCGACAGAGACGGTTCCCTCCTGGGTCGATAGGGCGCCGTACTTTGCTGCATTTGTGGCGAGCTCGAACATGGCCAGCCCGAGATGCTGGGCTGCTGCCGGGTTCACCCAGAGAGGCGGCCCCTGCAGACTGACCCGGGAAAAGGCGCCGTCGAGAAAGGCACGAAGCTGTGCGCGGATCACGTCTTCGATCGGAGCTCCTTGCCAGTTCTGGCCGACGAGCAGATCGTGGGCGAAGGAGAGGGCTTGCAGGCGGCCCGTGAACCCGTCCTCGAAGGCCCGGACGGAGTCGCTGTTCCGGGCGATCTGACGCACCATCGCCTGCACCACGGCGAACAGGTTCTTGATGCGGTGCGTAAGTTCCCGCATTACCAGTTGCCGCTTTTCCTCCTCCTCCGTTTTTTCAACGTCGCGGCGCCTGCGCTCGGTAATGTCGACGAACGCCACGACGGCGGAAATGATGTTCCCTTGCTCATCCCTGATCGGGGCCGCGTTGACGGAGATGAAGGCGCGGCTGCCATCGCTTCGGGTGATGCCGATTTCTTCCGCCTCTACGATCTCGCCTTGCGTAATGGCGCGCGCCAGCGGCCACTCCGAGGCGTGGTAGGGACGCCCGTCAGGGTGAAACGCCTGCTGCTTGCCGTAGTCCTGAACAGACTGGAAGTCACTGAAGTCGTAACCGCAAATCTTCTCGACCGAGTCGTTGCCGTAGACGATCCGGCCTGTAGGCGCCTCGGCGATCAGGATGGCGACCGGCGCGTGGCGCAGAACCGTCGTGGCCCGCGCTTCACTCATGGCCAGCTCACGCATCGCGCGTTCCCGGGCGGTCTTTTCCGCTTGTAGACGCTCGGACGAGCGCGTTACGGCAAAGAAGGCAGTCGCGAGCAACAGGCTGACGAAGGCACCGCCGGACATATAGGCGAGCCAGGGCAGGGGTGATCTGCTCACGGTCGGACCTCGACCGGAGTAGGTGAGTTCCCAATTTCGTCCGGCAAAACTGATGGGAACGCGGATGTCGTCTCCGGTCTGATTTATCCTTCCTGTCCGGTACAGGTCGCCGGAGTGAGCGGCCTCCATATCGCGGACCCGGAGTCCTTCGTCAGGGCCGATTACGTCGTTCAAGACCGAACCGATGAGGCGGTCGAGCCGGTAGCCGAAGCCGAGATAACCGACGAGTGGCCCTTTTTCCTCGCCGGCCTTCCGGAGCGGGACGTAAGCAACAATCGACAGCACGCCCGGAAGCTGAACCAATTCCAAGGGCGGGGTCGCGACAATGTCAGAGCGCGCGGCCGCTTTCTGCAGCGCTGCGCCCGGGCCGGGTAGGGAGCTTATGACGAGACCCAGGCTGGACAGGTTAGCAGGAGTAGAGGGCTCGATGTCCAGGACGGCATAGAAATCGCTTTTCAGCGCCTCCGGAGGGGCCGGGGCCCTCCCGGGGCCCATGAGGCCAGCGGCCGGATAGGCGATGCGGGCTGCTGCCAGAAAAGCCGGGATGTCGCCGGGCGAGATGCGGGGAATCCAGACGATGGAATTGATGTGCGGCAGCAGAACCAGAAGGCGGTTCCGGAGCGGCGCGAGAGCGCCGGGCTGGAAGCTTTCAGGCGGGTAGAACGTCGCGGCAACGGTCCGGGCGATCGTCTCCCGGTTCTGCAGGTGATTCCGAAGAAGCTCGGCATAGCCGGACGCCGCCCGTTCGCGTTGGCTCTGGACGACGGCCTCATGCGAGCGGACTAATGCTGTGGCCGTAAGGGTGGTCAGCGCCACACCGCACAGCAGGATGCCGCCGCTGATCCAGACCGATCTGTTGAACATGGTGGCGCCTGAGCCCTGCCTAGCACTTGCCAAAGGGAGGGGTCTAGAATGCCATTTCTGTCGGGAGATCCCGCCTCCCAGCTCAAGAGCCTTTACTGTGCAGCCTGCTTGCACTCAAGATCAAAAATACCATGCACTCTCCCTGACATCCTGACGCACCCAACCCGCCGGCCCAAATACCGCGCCCGGTGGTCGCTGCACAGCAGGTGCCGCCGCGTGACCCCTGCCGCCGTCGAAGGTCGGACGCGTCTCCCAGGCCAATCAGGCCGCAAAGGCGACCCGGGATTCTCGAACCTGAGGCGCCCCCCGGCCGAGCGGCTCTCACTTCGGGGTGCGCTGGCTTCAGACTTCCGCAGCCAGATCGCTGAGATTCATCGAAGCCCACCGACCCGGCTCGTCTGGTCTGTCACGAGCGGATCGCCACAGGCTGTCATCGAACCGTCAAACAATCGCGGCCACCGCGCCTTGGCCCGGCCGTTCCATGCACACCAGGACCGGCCGAATTTGTGACGCGAGGACCTGATGTCGCCTTCTCGATCCGATGCGTCGCCGTCGGTTCGACGGCGCAGGTCTTCACACGCCGTGCCGATCCGGGCTCTTGCGGGGCGAGGTGCTGCCACGTCTCCTGGCACTCTGTCCGGGGTGCGCCACGCGGATCTCGGATGGACGAATCTGGCCGAGGGGCGGCTGCGCCTCGATCGTCTGCCCGCAACGGCGGCCGGTCGACTTTCTTCCCCTGCCGCGCGCCCCGCGAGCGGGGTCTCGAAGCGCGGCATTCCTCGCGGGACAAGAAAGTCGCCGTCGCGCCGTCCTCCGCTTCGCTGCGGCCGCGAGCGGTGCGGTCCGATCGCCCCCGGCCGTTCGATCGCCATCGAGGCCGCGATCGGCGCGACCCGGAACCGAGACAGGAGACCACCATGGCGACCATCGGCACCTTCAAGAAGTCCGAGAACGGCGACTACACCGGCGCGGTGAAGACGCTGACCCTCAACGTCAAGGCGCGGATCGCGCCGGTCGAGAAGACGAACGAGAAGGCCCCCGACTTCCGCATCTTCGCCGGCCGGACCGAGTTCGGCGCCGCCTGGAAGAAGACGTCGGCCGAGGGCCGCGAGTACCTCTCGGTCAAGCTCGACGATCCGAGCTTCGCGACCCCGATCTACGCCTCGCTCGTCGAGGTCGACGGCGAGGACGGCCTCTCGCTCATCTGGTCGCGCCGCGTCAGCGACTGACGCGCCGGCCCGGCAGCGCCCCGCCCGCGGCGGGGCGCTCGCGGCCACTCGGCCGCAAGAGCGGCCGCGCAGGGAACGCGCCGAGGTCGTCGGCGCGTGAGAGCAGGAACGGAAGGGAAGAGCCGCATGGCGTGAGGCGCCTGCGTGGATGCCGGGCTACTCAGCCGAAGCGTCGTCGTCTGCGGATGCCGGAGGTCTCTGGAGCAGGTCGGCAGCTTCGACGCCGAGCACGGTCGCGAGCCTGTCGACGACGTCGATGGAGGCGGCGTGGACGCAGCGCTCGAGCAAGCTGACATAGGTCCGATCGATCTCGGCGCGATGTGACAGCTCCTCCTGCGACAGGCCCTGTGCCTGACGCAGCCGTCTCAGGTTGATTGCCAGCACCTCTCGGATCTCCATGGCCGAGAAGGCAGCGCGTTGTAGAGTATTTCACCACGGAGTATACTCGGCAAAATGCCCTCGGCAGGATTTGCGTCGTATCCTGGTCGAGCCGGTGAGGTACAACGAGCGCGCGATTGCCAGTACCCGCCGCTTTTGCTCAGCTCTCGCCGCCGCTCGCCCTCGTCCGTTGGAGCGTTGTGAGGAACCGACGATGTCCCAGCAGACGCCAGCCCCATCGATCGCCGACCTGGCTCCGACCGCCGAGGGCCTGACGGCGTACGACGAGAGCCACATGGTCGTCTATCTTCGGCTCCTCGACGCCGAAGCCGATGGTGCCGACTGGCGCGAGGTGGCGCAAATCGTTCTCGACATGGATGCGGTCCGAGAGCCCGAGCGCGCACGACGTGCGTTCGACTCCCATCTGAGCCGGGCCAAGTGGATGACGGAGCACGGTTATCGCCATCTTCTAGACAGAGTGAGATCGCGCTGACCACGAATTACCCCGCATCTCGTGATCAGACCGATGCGACGATCGCGTACGGAGAGCCATATCTATCAGAAGTTCTGAATGTATCTCGATTGCCCGCGGTTCGAATCTGCTTCTAACCTGCCCTGCATCCCTCTGACTTCTTGATTTTCGATTCGTAGAATCGCCACGTTGTCGTGCCGACTCTGAGTAATACCGTCTGCATGTGAGCACGTTTGTCGCGTGACGTACGGAGATCGCGGATGCCGATCGGTTCCGATTGGCGGTCGCCGGCCGCCTATGTTTACATTGCCGATCTCGATCCCGCCGACCTCGCATGGGAATTCCTGCGGCGCAATCCCACCTACCAGCGCGACTATCGCAAGGCCCTCGAACGTCCCGCCACTCCGGACAAGACGATTGGTCGTCGCTGGGGGCTGCCCTTTCGCGGTCGATCCCGAGCAGAGCGCCGATGAGGCTGCCGTCGTCTGGCTTCCGCGTCTCGACCCGAACGTTATCGTTCTCGCGCCCGCGCCGCTGAGCTTTGGCGACGCGCAAACGATCGCCTCGCTGCCGCTGACGGTCCGGGAAACGACGAGCGAGGGCACCTATGCGGTGGCCGACCAAGGCGGTCGTCGCGTGTCTCTCGTGCTCTCGGAGGGAGTATCGACGAGCAGCGCGGCCGCGGCCCTGATCCCGCTCGATGCGCGCTTCCCGGCCCGGATCGAGGCCGCACTTCAGCTGTGGCGCGCCTTGAATGGACACCGGGCTCCTCTCCGAAGAGATCCTCTCACCCGGCAGCGCCGACAGCGCCTCGCGCTGTCGCTGCGCGCGCTCGATGGTCGGCTGGCCGGACATGCCTATCGCTCGATCGCTGCTGGATTGTTCGGCGACGCGCGTGTCCCGAAAGGCCGGGCATGGAAGACGCATGACCTGCGTGACCGCACCATCCGCCTCGTCCGCTTCGGAACCAAGTTGATGCGCGGCGGGTACCTCGACCTGCTCCTCGTGCGTTCGCGCTGAGACCTCGTGCTGGCGCTCGGTATCCGCTGACACGGCGACCGAACGACACCCATTCGCGAGCGAGCACGTCGTCGCGGGGTGGCGCAACCCGTGCGGGCCTTCTTCGCCATCCCCCTCCGCGGCTGTGCTTCGCCATCGTGATGCCGATACGCCGCCGATGTCCGGCGGTGGTCATCGCCACGATGGAGAGCCGCCATGCCCGATCCTCTTTCCGGCCTGCCGCCGCGGTTTCTGCGCACGCCCGAGGCGGCGCGTTTCGTCGGCCTGTCCGGCCGGACGCTCGAGAAGCACCGCACCTACGGGACGGGTCCGAAGTACCGCAAGATCGGCGGTCGCGTCGTCTACGCGCTCGAGGATCTGAAGGCCTGGACGGATCTCGCGACGAAGAGCTCGACCTCGGATCCGGGTGTCGGGACCGTTCATCCGGCCAAGCGCGGCGCTGCACAGAACGCCGTCCGGCCGGGGACTCCGTCGCGCCGATGAGCGTCGCGCCGTGCGGCAATCACGTCGCGGTTTGACATCGCGAAGACGCCTGCGCCGCGCCAGCCCCGCACGACGCTCCCGATCCGACGAACACAGCGCCACGCAGCCGGACCCTGTCGTCTCAGGCGTGACGCGGTTCGTCTGGAGATCGAAACCAATCGAACGAGGTCTCTTCAGCATGCGAGTCCTATGTCGGAAGACCTGTAGTTCAGCTCCACCCGAAAATGTCCTTCGATCGTCAGGGATCGATGCAACCGATGGCTCTTGTCGCGGCGCCGAGACCATCCGTCGCGCCGCCGGGACGCCGTCGTCATGCATGGGGGGCGTGCCATGACCAGCCTCACGCATGTCGAGCTCGTGTGGATGGCCAAGCGCGTCGAGTCGTGGATACGGTTCGGTCGCATCGTCGAGGAGCATCCGGTCGACCGCAGCTGCCGCATCGTCAGCTTCGAGCCGAACAGCGTCTTCGCGGTCGTTCGATGGGTCGCCAACGACTACGGCACGGTCGCCTCGCGCATCATGATCCTGCGTGCGGTCTCGCCGCGCGAACGCTACGCGACCCTACCGACCATTCATCCCGGCGCCGACATCCTGCTGCATCTGTCCGGCTGGCCGAAGGTCGAGAAGGCACTGCGCGTGATCGACCCGATCGAGGCGCAGGGGATCGATCCGGTCGAGGTCGCGCCCGAGCACTGGCGTCATGTTCACAACCGCCTCTCGGTCAACGAGCAGGTGCGGCCCTACACGCGCGACCAGCACAAGGCCTGGCTCCATCGCCGGAGAGTGCAGCCATGAGCGGGCGGCTTTTGATCATCGCCACGACCGCGACGGCTGCGATCGTGGTCCTTTCGACAATTGGTCCGAAGCCGCGCCCGTCCTTCGTCTGGAACGTGTCGGCGAGCGTCCCGACCGGGCTCTACGCCGTCGAGCCGGCGCGCAAGCTCGCCGTCACCGACCTTGTCGTCGCCGTGCCGCCGGAACCGCTCGCCAAGGAACTCGCCGAGCGCGGCGCTCTCCCGGCTGGCGTCCCGTTGATCAAACGCGTGCTCGCACTGCCGGGACAGACGGTTTGCCGGACCGGGCTCGAGATCGCGGTCGACGCCCTCGCCATGGGGCAAGCGCTCGAACGCGACCGGCACGGGCGACCACTGGCGAGCTGGGACGGCTGTCGTGTCCTGCGCCACGGCGAGGTCTTCCTGATGAACTGGGACGAGCCGTTGTCGTTCGATGGACGCTACTTCGGGCCTCTGCCGGTCAGCAGTGTCGTTGGGCGTGCGATCCCGGTCTGGGTGTCGGAGGAATGATGCGCGCGGATTCCTTCGCCAATTTCGACATCGCGCGTCTTCCTGACGAAGTCGGCAGCGTGCTTCGGACACACTTCCGTGCATCTCCCGAGTGACCAGTCATGGACCTCGTGACGTTAGTGGCCCTGTGCTCGATTGGTGTCGATCCGAAGGTGATGCATGCGCTGGTCTGGCATCAGTCCGGTGGCGAGCCGTGGTCCTTCACCATACCGGGCGAGGTCGAGCCGCGCATCTTTCGGAAGGTGCGAGACGTCGTGGCCGAAGCACGCGCCGTCCACGTTGCCGCTGCCGTCCGGGTCGGCCTGACGGGTCTGTCCATTGCGCCGTCCGCCGTGACCATGATGACGTTCCTGCCTTGTCCGAACATCGCGACCGCAGCGCGCCAGATCGTCCAACTCCGGACGCGGTGCGAGGCGAGCGGGCGCACGGACGTCGACCCGACCTCATGTGCGCTTGCGGCTTATCGCGGATCCTGGGAACGCCCCGATACGAGGTTTGCGGCCGCTGTGCGAGCATCGGTCGCCAACGGGGATGCGCCGGACTTCGACATGCCGGAGGACACCGGCCTCGCATTCCGCGACATGGTGCTCGACCTCGACGCGCCCGCATCCGAAGTCCCTTCGTCCCGGACGTTATCGGCTGCGGACGACCGCGAGCGTGGGTGGAGCAGTGGCCTGTTCCCGCTGCCCCGATCGACGTCCGGCGACCCGTCCGAGCGACGATCGATCGCCGGCCCAGCACCCGATTCCGTGCAGCGGGACCGCAAACCGAATGTCGGACCACGCGCCGACAATCCGCCGGCCGACGGCCTGTTCGTCGCTCGCTCGTCACGGCGGGAACCCTGATCGCCGATCGGGGACTGTCGGAATCCGATCGCAGCCTGTCGTGAAGAATGCGGGAGGACAGGGGTGAGGACGCCACGACCGAAGGATTGCAAGATTAAAGGCGCGGCACGCCGGTCTCGCCAAGCCCTTGCCAGGGCTCGGCGATCGGCGGTGCCATCGGTCGGTCGGCGTGCCGCTGCACGGAGATTCACGAGCCGTCACAAGGACGTCCGCGGCACTGAGCAGAAGGGACGGTGGCAGTGAGCAAGGATCGTCGATCCGACGACCTGCAAGTCCGGCCCGGCCGCATCCGCGATCGCGGTGTCCGCGCGAGACCCAAGACGTTCGTTGGCCAGGTCCTCGCTGCCGCGCAGAAGGCGGGGCATGTCGGTAAGCGTTCACGACCGGGCCGGTCGCCGTGGTCGGGAGGTTCGACCTTTGGGCGCGGACGCGGCGTGGCTTTCGGTGGACGCCGGCTTCTCGACCCGACGCGGCGGGTCCTGGTCAAGGCGCGCATCATGCGCCACCGCGGCCAGGCCTTCCGGGCAGCGCCGCTCTCCGCCCATGTCGCGTACCTCCGGCGCGAGGGCGTGGGCCGGGACGGTGAGAGGGCGCGGATGTTCGACGCCGGCGGCGACACCGACGAGAAGAGCTTCGTCGAACGGTGCGCGGGCGATCGCCACCACTTCCGCTTCATCGTCAGTCCGGAAGAGGCCTCCGACCTGACCGACCTGAAGGCGTTCACGCGCGACCTCCTCACCGACATGGAGCGCGACCTCGGGACCCGGCTCGACTGGGTCGCGGTCGAGCACTGGAACACCGACAACCCCCACGTCCATCTTCTGGTGCGTGGCCAGGCCGAGGACGGCCGCGACCTCGTTATCAGCCGGGACTACATCACCCGCGGCATGCGGGAGCGCGCCGAGCACCTCGTTACGATCGAGCTCGGCCCCAAGACCGAGCGGGACATGTGGGCATCGCTCGATCGCGACATCGGCGTGGACCGCTGGACCCGGCTCGACACCGCCATGCTGCGTCACGCCGACGAAGCCGGGCTGATCGACTTGCGGATGTCAGCCGGGAGCGGGACCGATCCGGAGATCCGCCGGCGGATGATCGGCCGGCTGCAGCGGCTGGAACAGATGGGGCTCGCCCGGCCCGAGGGGGCTGCCCGGTGGTCCGTCGTTCCCGATGCAGAGCGCACGCTTCGCGACCTCGCCGCCCGCCGCGACATCATCGAGGTCATGCATCGTGCCACCGCGGAGCGGGGGATCGAACGCCCGATCGGCGACTACATGATCCACGACCACAACGACCGACCGACGATTACCGGACACCTGATCGCCAGAGGTCTGCACGACGAGCTCGGCGGCGAAGCCTATGCCGTGATCGACGGCGTCGACGGTAGGCTCCACCATGTCCGTTTTCCCGACCTCGACCGGCTGGAGCATGCCCCGCCGGTCGGCGGGATCGCGGCCGTGCGGCACCTGCAGGCCGACGGCGGGGGCAGGGCAAATCGGATTCTGAGCGTGCGGTCCGATCTGACGCTCGAGGCCCAGGTGACGGCGAATGGCGCGACCTGGCTCGACCACCAGCTCCTGGTGCGCGACAAGGCGGCGCTGTCCGAGGGCGGCTTCGGCAGCGAGGTGCGCGACGCGCTCGACCGGCGCGTCGACCGTCTGGTCGGGGAGGGGCTGGCGCGTCGCCAGGGCGGTCGCGTCGTGTTCGCCCGCGATCTGCTCGCCACGCTGCGGCGGCGTGACCTCGATGCCGCAGCGGCCCGGATCACGGCCGAGACCGGACTGGCTCATCGCGCGCCCGCCGAAGGCGACTCCATCGCTGGCGTCTATCGCCAGCGCCTGACCCTCGCCTCGGGTCGGTTCGCCATGATCGACGATGGGCTCGGCTTCGCGCTCGTGCCGTGGCGGCCGTCGCTCGAGCCGCACATCGGGCGGCAGGTCTCTGGCCTCGTCCGAGCCGGAGGCATCGACTGGACGCTCGGCCGACAGCGCGGCCTCGGCATCTGATGGCTGCTTCGGCCTCGTGAGTCGGTCGCCTCTCGGATCGATCTCGTTTCCACGCCGCTCTGGCGACCCCGGTCATTGCACGACCGCGTTCGCCACTGTGCGACGACGCCACGCGGCCCGTTGCAGGCCGTCGACCACGCTCGTCTAGTCGCAGCATCACGGCTGAGGAACCAAGCGTGTCTGCGACAAAGATCCTCTGGGGCCAAGTCCTCGTCGTTTCGCTGATCGTGCTCGCCGCGACCTGGGGCGCGACGCAGTGGACCGCCTGGCGGCTCGCCTATCAGCCCCAGCTCGGCCAGCCCTGGACCGTGGCTTTCGGTGTTCCCCTCTATCCGCCGCCCGAGTTCTTCTTGTGGTGGTTCCGGTTCGACGCCTATGCCCCGAAGATTTTCCTCGAGGGCGCCGTCATCGCCTCCTCTGGTGGCTTCCTCGCGATCGCCATCGCGGTCGGGATGTCGGTGTGGCGGGCCCGTGAGGAGAAGGAGGCCGCGACCTACGGCTCGGCCCGGTGGGCGACCGAGCGGGAGGTGCGCACCGCCGGGCTGCTCGGCCCGAACGGCGTCGTGCTCGGCCGGCTCGGCGGCGCCTATCTGCGGCACGACGGACCCGAGCACGTGCTCTGCTTCGCGCCGACGCGCTCCGGCAAGGGCGTCGGCCTCGTCGTGCCGACGCTCCTGACCTGGCCGGGTAGCGCCATCGTCCACGACATCAAGGGCGAGAACGTCCGCCTCACCGCCGGGTGGCGCGCGACCTTCGGCCGGGTCCACGTGTTCGACCCGACCAATCCGGCGAGCGCCGCCTACAATCCGCTGCTCGAGGTCCGGCGCGGCGACGCCGAGGTGCGCGACGTCCAGAACGTCGCCGACATCCTGGTCGATCCGGAAGGGGCGCTCGAACGCCGGAACCACTGGGAGAAGACCAGCCACTCGCTCCTGGTCGGCGCGATCCTTCACGTCCTCTATGCCGAGCCCGACAAGACGCTGGCCGGGGTCGCCACCTTCCTGTCCGACCCGCGCCGCCCGATCGAGCTGACGCTGCGGGCCATGATGGTAACGCCGCATCTCGGGGACCGCCCGCATCCGGTGATCGCGTCGGCCGCCCGCGAGCTTCTGAACAAGAGCGAGAACGAGCGCTCGGGCGTGCTCTCGACCGCAATGAGCTTCCTCGGCCTCTACCGCGATCCGGTGGTCGCCGCGGTGACGTGCCGCTCCGACTGGCGGATCGCCGACCTCGTCGACGGCAATCGCCCGGCGACCCTCTATCTGGTCGTGCCGCCCTCCGACATCAGCCGGACCAAGCCGCTGGTCCGTCTCGTCCTCAATCAGATCGGCCGGCGGCTGACCGAGGAGCTCGACCCCAAGGGCCGCCGTCACCGGCTCCTCCTGATGCTCGACGAGTTCCCGGCGCTCGGTCGGCTCGACTTCTTCGAGTCGGCCCTCGCCTTCATGGCCGGCTATGGCCTCACGAGCTTCCTGATCGCCCAGTCGCTCAATCAGATCGAGAAGGCCTACGGGCCGAACAATGCGATCCTCGACAACTGCCATGTCCGCATCGCGTTCGCGACCAACGACGAGCGGACCGCCCGGCGCGTCTCCGACGCGCTCGGACAGGCGACCGAGCTGCGCGCCATGAAGAACTATGCCGGCCATCGGCTCTCGCCCTGGCTCGGGCATCTCATGGTGAGCCGCCAGGAGACCGCCCGGGCTCTGCTTACGCCCGGCGAAGTCATGCAGCTGCCGGTCACCGACGAGCTCGTTCTCGTCGCCGGCCTGCCCCCGATCCGCGCCAAGAAGGCCCGCTACTACGAGGACAGACGCCTTTCGGCGCGGCTGATGCCGCCCCCCTCGGCTGCGGCCGGGAAGGGCGGTCCCGGCGGCCGAACCCGAGCACAGGCCGACGACTGGACGGGCTCCCGTGACCTGATCCCGCCGTCTCCTGCCGCGAACGGTTCGGCCGCCGGGTCTCTCACCCGAGCGAGCGACCCGGACAATGCCGGCATCCGCCGCGAGCCGGAGCTGCCCGAGCACGAGGCGATCGTCCCCGAGACGCCGCCAGCGAGGCGCGAGTTCGATCTGATCGACGAGGACGTGGACGACGTCCCGCCGCCGACCGATGGACTCGGGCAACGCATGCGCGGAACCGCCCGGCAGGCCGCCATGGACCCGAACGACGGCATCGATCTCTGAAGGAGCGTTGCATGAAGACGCGCATGAACGTGTATTTCGAGGCGGAGCTCCTGCAGAAGGTCGCCGACCTCGCGGCCCGGCGGAACCTGTCGAGATCCCTGATCGTCGAGGCCGCGGTCGCCTCGTTCCTGTCGCCCGATGCCGAGGATCGCCGCGAGGCCGCGTTCGCACGGCGACTCGACCGTCTGAGCCGGCAGATCGACCGGCTGACGCGCGACGTCGGAATCTCTAGCGAAGCCGTCGGTTTGTTCGTGCGGTTCTGGCTGACCGCCACCCCACCGATCCCTGACGCCGCCTGGGCGGCCGCAAGGGCCACCGGCACCGAACGCTACCAGGCCTTCGTCGACGCCCTCGGCCGTCGCGTCGCCAAGGGACACAGCTTCATCCACGAGGTCTCCGTCGAGGTCGAGGGACAGGGGGCAACGCCGCTCTCCGAGACAGCGGCCGAGGCCAGGAATTGACCCACCAGCTTTCGGGGAGCGGAGCTGCCATTCCTCAGTTGAGAATTCTGCAACGAGCATGATCCACGTGCGGACCGACGCTTCTGCGATTTCGACCGACTGAACCAACTGTAGCGGACAAATACGCTCACCAATCGCACCAAAAGGACGTTGCAGCCGGCGGTATACGGCCGTCATCGAAAAATCCGTCTTCGAAGACCGTCGGGCCGCCCCGTTCGCGGTCACTGGCGCTGGGCTTTGTTGCGAACACCATTCGCTGGCCGCTCGCAGCCCGGGCGAACGAATGATTCTTGCGCTCGCCAAGGCGCCTTATTCGCAACCTCGTTGAACCAAAGTCTACTCACGGGACATCGGCTTTTGCGCCGACCGAAACCAGCCCGCTCCCATACCGGGCGTCGTTGGCCCGCGGTTCGACATCGCGGCAGTCGGCCTCGGCCACGGTCCTCTTTCTGAGGCCAGTCGCGCAGACACGGGCTGCCCCTCCACGCATCGGCACATCCGGCGGGCAACGCTGTTCCGCTATACTCGTTTGAATCTGACGGACCGTCCCGCGCATGTGCGTTCGACTTCCTCAGCGGCCGAGGGCCTTCTTGAACCGACTTTCCTTGTGGAGCTGATGCCGTCCGCCTTCTCGACCGCGTGGTGCAGTGGATGCGTCGCCGGGCGCCAACGGACGCGGCTGCGACATCTTGCGTCCGGGTACCCGGGCTTGCGCGTGATCCAACGTGAGCCGATCTCCGTACCAACGCCAAACCGCCAGACGAGGCCGGCGTGCGCGACTGATCCGTCCAGACGATCGACGAGCCGTGGCGGCCGCATGACGCCGCGTGCGGCTACGACTTGGAATTTCTGAGCCGATGCCGATTGACTGCCCGAGGTCGTGCCGATGCCGAGATGCCAACCCGCCGGGTCCGCCGGCCTGTCCCTCCGCGCGCTCGCCGCCGCGCTCGCCGCGACATTGACGGCCTGTGGCGACGCGAGCGTCGTGCCCGCCG
The DNA here is from genome assembly GCF_016653355.1 of Rhodoplanes elegans. Classification (GTDB taxonomy): domain Bacteria; phylum Pseudomonadota; class Alphaproteobacteria; order Rhizobiales; family Xanthobacteraceae; genus Rhodoplanes; species Rhodoplanes elegans. The sequence continues at coordinate 13,412 of NZ_NHSK01000076.1, forward strand.
CCGCCCCGTCCGCGCGGCCCGAGGTCGGCGTCGTCACGGTCCAGGCAGCCAGCGTGACGCTCACCAAGGAGCTGCCGGGCCGGATCACGCCGATGCGCATCGCCGAGGTGCGGCCGCGGGTGAGCGGCATCGTGGTCGAGCGCAGCTTCCAGCAGGGTAGCGTGGTCGAGGCCGGGGCGGTGCTGTACCGGATCGATCCCGCCCCCTTCCAGGTCGAGCTCGACAAGACCAAGGCGGCGCTCGCCAAGGCCGAGGCGGTGCTCTACCAGGCCTCTCGTCAGGAGGACCGGCTGCGGACGCTGCTGCCCGCCCAGGCCACCAGCCAGGCCCAGTACGAGCTGGCGGTCGCGGCCGAGCGCCAGGCCGAGGCCGAGGTGGCGGCCCAGAAGGCGGCGGTCGGCCAGGCCCAGCTCAATCTCGACTGGGCGACCGTGCGGGCGCCCATCACGGGCCGCATCGGCCGTGCGCTGGTGACCGAGGGCGCGCTGGTCAGCCCCAACGAGACGACGCATCTCGCCACCATCCAGCAGCTCGACCCGATCTATGCCGACTTCACCCAGTCGGTCGGCGAGCTGAACCAGCTTCGGCGCGATCTCGCCGAAGGCCGCCTGAAGAGCGTGTCGCCGGAGGCGGCACGGGTCCGCCTGCTGCTCGACGACGGCGCGGTCTATCGGCACGCGGGCCGGCTCCTGTTCTCCGACGTCAGCGTCGATCCCGGCACTGCCAAGGTGACGCTGCGCGGCGAGTTCCCCAATCCCGACGCCGACCTGCTGCCCGGCATGTATGTGCGGGTGCAGATCGAGGAGGCGATCGACACCGACGGGATCGTGATTCCGGCCCAGGCCGTGCAGCGCACGACGGCGGGCGGCAGTGCCGTGTTCGTCGTCAACGGCGAGGGGCGGGCGATGCTGCACCCGGTGCGGGCGGGACGCACCCTCGCCGGCGGCGTGCTGATCGAGGACGGGCTGACGCCGGGCTGGCGCGTCGTCGTCGACGGCTTCCAGAAGTTCGCGCCGGGCGACGCCGTGACGCCGGTGCCCTGGCGCAGTCCGGGCAGCGGCCCGCCGGCCGCGCCGAACTGATCGCCACGCCCGCCTCCGGAGACCGTCCCGATGTCGCGCTTCTTCATCGCCCGCCCGATCTTCGCCTGGGTGGTGGCGATCTTCATCTGCCTCGCCGGCGCGCTGGCTCTGCCGTTCCTGCCGGTCGCGCAGTACCCGACCATCGCGCCGCCCTCGATCTCGATCTCGACCGTCTATCCGGGCGCCTCGACCCAGAACCTCTATTTCGGCGTCACCCGCCTGATCGAGGAGGAGCTGAACGGCGCCGCCCGCATCCTCAGCTACGAGTCGACCAGCGACACCACCGGCGAGGTGGAGATCATCGCGTCGTTCAAGCCCGGCACCGACATCGCCCAGGCGTCGGTCGACGTGCAGAACCGCATCAAGCGGATCGAGCCGCGGCTGCCCGAGGCGGTGCGCCAGCAGGGCATCGTTATCACCGAGGCGAGCAGCGCCATCCTGCAATTCGTCACCCTGACCTCGACCGACGGCAGCCTCGACGAGGTCGGGCTCGGCGACGTCGCCACCCGCTACGTGCTGCCGGAGCTGCGCCGACTCGCTGGCGTCGGGCGGGTGCGGCTGTTCTCGACCGAGCGGGCGATGCGCATCTGGCTCGACCCCGACAAGCTGCTGGGCCTCGGCCTGACCGCCCAGGACGTCGACACCGCGATCGCGGCGCAGAATTCCCAGGTCGCCTCCGGCCTGCTCGGCGTGCAGCCGTCGCCGGCCCGGCAGCGCCTGCAGAACATGGTGCTGGTGAAGGGCCAGCTCGAATCGCCGGAGGAGTTCGGCGAGATCGTCCTCAAGGCCAATCCGAACGGTTCGACCGTGCGGCTCGCCGACGTCGCCCGCATCGAGGTCGGCGGGCTGTCCTATTCGTTCGCCACCCGGCTCGACGGGCTTCCGGCCGCGGCGGTCGCCGTGCAGCTCGCGCCGACCGGCAACGCGCTCGCCACCGCCGAGGCCGTCAAGGCCCGCATGGCGGAGCTCGCCGCCTTCTTTCCGCCCGGGGTCACGTACGAGGTCTCCTACGACGTCACGCCGGTGATCGCCGCCTCGGTCAAGAAGGTGCTGCTCACCCTGGCCGAGGCCGTGGTGCTGGTGTTTCTCGTGATGTTCCTGTTCCTGCAGAACATCCGCTACACCATCATTCCCACCATCGTGGTGCCGATCGCGCTGCTCGGCACCTGCGCCGTGCTGCTCGGGCTCGGCTTCTCGATCAACGTGCTCACCATGTTCGGCATGGTGCTGGCGATCGGCATCCTGGTCGACGACGCCATCGTGGTGGTCGAGAACGTCGAGCGCATCATGGCGGAGGAGGGGCTCTCGCCCCGCGCCGCGACCGAGAAGGCGATGGAGCAGATCACCGGCGCCGTGATCGGCATCACCCTGGTGCTGATGGCCGTGTTCGTGCCGATGGCGTTCTTCCCCGGCTCGGTCGGCATCATGTATCAGCAGTTCTCTGCCGCCATGGTGGTGTCGATCGGCTTCTCGGCCGTCCTGGCGCTGTCGCTGACGCCGGCGCTTTGCGCCACCCTGCTGAAGCCGGTCGAGAAGGGCCACGGGCACGCGACCCGCGGGTTCTTCGGCTGGTTCAATCGCGGCCTCGACCGGGCGACCCGGCGCTACGGCGCGGCGACGCGCTGGATGGTGGCGCGCGGCGGGCGCTTCATGCTGGTCTATGTCGTGCTGCTGGCCGGCCTCGGTTGGGCGTTCTGGCGGCTGCCCGGCGGCTTCGTGCCGGTCGACGACCAGGGCTTCGTGATGGTCGACGTGCTGGCTCCGGCCGACGCCAGCGCCGCTCGCACCCTCGACGTGGTGCGCGGCGTCGAGAAGACGCTGGCGGCGACGCCCGGCGTCGACAAGGTCACGTTCGTCACCGGCTTCAGCTTCTTCGGCCAGGGTGCCAACACGGCGCAGGCCTTCGTCACCCTGAAGGACTGGTCGGAACGCGGCCCGAACGAGAGCGCCGCGGCGCTGATCGCCCGCCTGAACCCGGAGTTCGCCAAGATCCGCGACGCCGAGGTGTCGATGCTGGCGCCGCCGCCGGTCGCCAATCTCGGCACCACCAGCGGTTTCAGCTTCCGCCTGCAGGACCGCTCCCAGCGCGGCTACGAGGCCCTGATCGCCGCCAAGGATGCACTGCTCGCCGCGGCGAAGCGCTCGCCGGTGCTCGGCGAGCTGGTGGTGGAGGGGCTGCCACCCGCCCCGCAGGTGCGGCTCGACATCGATCGGCGCAAGGCGGCGGCGCTCGGCGTCACCTTCGCCGACATCAACGCCGCGCTGTCGACCAATCTCGGCTCCAGCTACATCAACGACTTCCTCAATCGCGGCCGCATGCAGCGGGTGATCGTGCAGGCCGGCGACGAGAAGCGCCTGGTGCCCGAGGATCTCCTGACCTACAGCGTCCGCAACAAGGCCGGCGAGATGGTGCCGTTCTCGTCCTTCGCACGCGTCGCCTGGGTGATCGGCCCGACCCAGGTGGTCGGCTTCGACGGCTATCCGGCGGTGCGGATCACCGGCAGCCCGGCGCCCGGCTACACGTCCGGCGACGCCATCGCCGAGATGGAGCGGCTGATGCGCACCCTGCCGGGTGGCTTCGGTTACGCCTGGACCGGTCAGTCGCTGCAGGAGAAGCTCGCCGGCTCGCAGGCGGCGTTCCTGCTCGGCCTGTCGATCCTGTTCGTGTTCCTGTGCCTCGCGGCGCTCTACGAGAGCTGGTCGATCCCGTTCGCCGTGATGCTCGCGGTGCCGCTCGGCCTGGTCGGCTCGGTGGCGGCGGCGTGGCTGCGCGGGCTGCCCAACGACGTCTACTTCACGGTCGGGATCGTCACCATCATCGGGCTGTCGGCCAAGAACGCGATCCTGATCATCGAGTTCGCCAAGGACCTGCGGGCTCGCGGCACGCCGCTGATCGAGGCGACCATAATGGCGGCCGAGCTGCGCTTCCGACCGATCGTCATGACCTCGCTCGCCTTCATCCTCGGCGTAGTGCCGCTGGTGATCGCCTCGGGTGCGAGTGCGGCGAGCCAGCAGGCGCTCGGCACCGGGGTGCTCGGTGGCATGATCACGGCGACCGTGCTGGCGGTGTTCTGGGTGCCGGTGTTCTTCGTCGTGGTGATGCGATATCTCTCCCCACAGGACGCGGCGCCTGACCCCTCCGCCACACCGGCCGGGCCGTGACGGGTGCGAGGACCGTTCGGCTCCGATCCGCTAACGTCAGTGAGATGACGGGCTCCAAAAAATCGTCCGCTGTTGCGACATGCTCGATCCCGCCCGCCGCCCACATCGATGCTGCGGTGCGGTGCTGTGCACGTCCGCTTGCACTTTGATTAATCCATTCTTTGCTAGTTCGGTCAATTATACCTCTACCTTGACGCTGACATGATGTATCCCGCTACCCCCCCCAGTCTTCTCGCCCTGTCCTGCCCGGCGACGACGCGCCGGAGGAGACGCCGCGGTTTGAAAGGACCCTCGCATGCGAATGAATCTTCCTGTAACGGGAACCGAGTATGTCCTTTCCGACGAGACGGTGATCGTCTCCAGGACCGATATCAAAGGCCGGTTGACGTATTTCAATGATCAGTTCCTGGCGGCGTCGGGTTTCTCAGAGGAAGAGTTGCTCGGAAAACCTCACAACATCGTCCGTCATCCTGATATGCCGCCAGAAGCATTTGCGGATTTATGGGCCACGCTGAAGAGCGGCAAACCATGGGCCGGCGCCGTCAAGAACCGGCGAAAGAACGGCGATTTCTACTGGGTCATGGCGAGCGCGACACCGGTCTACGAAAACGGGACCGTCACAGGCTACATGTCCATTCGCACGAAGCTTCCGGCCGACCAGCGGACCGAGGCCGAACGCGTCTATGGGCTGCTGCGCGATAAGAAGGCTGGCGCCTACTCCGTGACGGGAGGCGTCATCCGGACACGTTCCATTTTCGATCGACTGTCGCTCTTCACCGGTACCCTTAAGGCCCGTCTGATCACCTTGGTTGCTGTGTTCAGCTGCTTTGTCGTCATGGGCGGGGCAGGCGGTCTCGTCGCGGCCGGCGACAGCGAAGTCCAGGTTGGCCTCCTTGGATTATCCGCCGTGCTCGCCGCCGCTCTGCTGACCGGCGGCTGGCTTGCGGTGCGCACCATCCAGTCGACGCTCCAGCCGCTCCGACGTCTTAACGCCGCTCTCGATTGCATCGCGCAGGGCGAGTTCAACAGTCGGATCATCGTTGATTGCGACGACGAGATAGGCACTGCTCTTCGTAATGTTCAAGCCATGCAGGCAAAGCTCGGCTACGAACGCGCCGAGCAGAAGGAAATAGAACGCCGAACGGTCGCGCAGCGCCGAGCCGACACGCAGCGACTCGCTGCCGAGTTCGAGAATGCTCTCGGCGAGATTATCGACACCGTGTCGTCCGCATCCACGCAGCTCGAGGCATCTGCTCATACGCTGGCCGCCACTGCCGATCGCACCCAATCCGTCACCATCTCGGTCGCGGCCGCGGCCGAGCAAGCGTCCGCAAATGTCCAGAGCGTCGCTTCGGCAAGCGAAGAGATGGCGTCTTCCGTCAACGAGATAGGGCGACAGGTGCAGGACCAAGCACGCATTGCAGAAGGCGCTGTCCAACAGGCCGAAACGACCGACACTCATGTCGCGGAGCTTTCGCAGGCGGCAACGCGAATCGGCGATGTTGTCAAGTTGATCACAGCGATCGCCGAGCAAACCAATCTGTTGGCCCTCAATGCGACGATCGAGGCGGCGAGAGCCGGCGAGGCGGGAAAAGGCTTTGCCGTCGTCGCCCAGGAGGTGAAAGCTCTCGCTGCTCAGACGGCCAAAGCGACCGGTGACATCTCGATCCAGATCACCGGCATGCAGACGGCGACCCAAGGTTCGGTGATGGCAATTCGCCAAATCGGGGACACCATCGGCCGCCTGTCCGAAATCTCCTCTTCGATAGCCGCGGCGGTCGAGGAGCAAGGGGCGGCGACCCGGGAGATTTCACGCAATGTTCAGCAAGCGGCCCAAGGTACTGTCGAAGTGAGCAGCCACGTCGTCGAGGTGCAGCGGGGCGCAACAGAAACGGGGGCGGCCTCCACTCAGGTCTTGGCCGCTGCACGGGCGCTCGCTCGGGATAGCACCCGACTGAAGGCCGAGGTTCACAGCTTCCTCCAAAACGTGCGGGGCGGGTGACAGTCCGGGGATTGGAGAGCCAAGGCAACGGATGAAGGCCCGCATTAAAGAACGCTCTTCCCGTTATCATGCGCATTCTGGTGGCCTTCTGAGTCGGCCCACTCCCTAGGTGGCTAGGTCTGATGCCGTGATGTTCCATCTCCGGGCGACCCCTGGCTATGCGCATTCCCAGTTTATTCTCGCCCGTTTGGTCAGGTAGTCTCGTTCTGTTCGCATCCATCGAAAGCAACTGTAATCGATTATGCTGGCCCACGGATTGGCCGAACTGAATTGCCCGTCGCGGCCCGGCCCCTCACCGAGGCGGGTGCGCTGGTGAGGGCTGGTCGATGGCGCTAAGTCAGCGACGTGTCGCGAGAGAATTGGCATCGCAGTAGAGGTCTTCGCACTTCAGGGATGTGGCCCCACCAGAGCCCGTGCTGGACGGGTGCCGAGGGTCCTGCAATTAACATGGGAACTCTGTAGCGGACGGTAGGGAATTAATGTTGTAAGACTTTATTTACGGGATACCGCCATTTGTTCTTACAGAGTAGGAAATAGGAAACCGACGTGGCACAGCGCTCGACGCCGACCGATCGCGAAATTTTTTTCAGCCCCAATGATCTCATCGTTTCGAAAACCGACCTCAAGGGGCGCATCACCTACGCCAACAGAGTGTTCTGCGATCTTTGCGGCTATTCCGAGCACGAGCTGATGGGGCAACCGCACAGCATCATCCGGCACCGCGATATGCCGCGCGCCGTCTTCAAGCTCCTGTGGGACACCATCCAGGACGGCCGCGAGGTTTTCGCCTACGTCAAGAACATGGCGCGCAGCGGCGACTTCTACTGGGTGTTCGCCCATGTGACCCCATCCTTTGACGGCGCTGGCACGATCGTCGGATATCACTCCAACCGCCGCGTGCCGGAACGGCGGGCCATCGAGGCCGTCACGCCCCTCTATGCCGAAGTGCTGCGCGAGGAGTCGCGCCACGCCAACGGTAAGGATGCGCTGGCGGCCGGTTATCGTCGGCTCCTCGATTTCGTCGACGCCCAAGGCATGCCCTATGATGAACTCGTCTTCGCTCTCTGAGGCTGCTCTCGGCGTCGCCGCCATCGCAGCGTCACTCGTGGCCGCAGCTGTGGCGCTCGCCCTTGCCAGCCCGCTCGTGGTGGCCGCTGCGCTCGTCGCCGCCGCTCTCGCCCTCTCGGTCGTCGCCTGGAGACTGGCACGTATCGGCGCCACGTGCCGGAAAATCGACGCGGTCGCGGCGCGGATCGCCGGCGGCGACTTCGAGGCCCGCATTCTGAACATTCGCGACGGTGGCGCGCTCGGCCGCCTGCAGCACGCCTTCAACGACGCGGTCGATCGCTGCGACGCCTTCGTGCGAGAATCGACCGCCGCCATGGCGGCGATCCGTAACGACCGCTACCACCGCCGCATCCTGCCGCGCGGCCTGCACGGCAGCGTCCGCCTCGCTGCCGAGACCATCAATGCGGCCATGGACGTGATCAAGCAGCGAGTCGCCGCGTTCAATGCCAATACGTCGCAGTTCGAGCAGGCGATCGGCAACGTCATCGATGCGATGTCGTCGGCTGCCGGCGACATGAAATCGACGGCGGGCGTACTCGGCCGCGGCGCGACCACGACACTCGACGGTGCCAAGGTCGTCCAGCGTTCCTCTGAAAGCGCGAGCAGCAACATGGAAACGGTCGCGGCGGCGACCACAGAGCTCGCCGCGTCGGCAAGAGAGGTGGGACGGGACGTCGACCGCTCGGCGGCGATTGCCCGTGAGGCCGTCGCACGGGTCGCGCGGGCAAGCCATGCTGTCGCCGGCCTGTCGAGCGCCACGGCGCAGATCGACGAGATCGTCGAGCTGATCAACGCGATTGCAGGACAGACGAATCTTCTGGCGCTCAACGCCACCATCGAAGCGGCCCGAGCTGGCGAGGCCGGCAAGGGATTCGCCGTCGTGGCGCAGGAAGTGAAGATGCTTGCTGGCCAGACCGCCAAGGCGACTGGCGACATTTCGCGCAGTATTGTCGAGGTCCAGACCACCACACGCGCCGCCGTGGAAGCAATCTCGGCGATAGGCACCACTATAGCAGAGGTGGACCAGATCACGGCCCGCGTCGCAGAAGCGGTTGGTGCCCAATCTCAGGCGACCGAGGAGATAGCCCGCAACATCGAGCAGGCCTTTGCGGGTGTTCGCGACATCACGGCGACGGTCCGCGCCGTCAGCGACCATGCAGGAGAGTCCGAGCGCCAAGCCGGCCTTGCCACGGGAGCGTCGGTCAACCTGGCCACGCAGTCGCATCGTCTCGGCGAATCCGTGAAGGCCTTCCTCCAGACACTGCGGCGCGAACCACAGGGTGGAAACGCAGCGTGAGCTTCTGGCGGTCGAGAATACTCTGGTGACCACGGGCGCGGCCCCGAGCCCGTCGACGGTTTGGTCGGCGGCCTCTGGGAGATGAGCCTTTCGCTTGGAGAAAGCGTTCTCGATCCGATTGAAGTCGGGACTCTCGGTCGGGAGGAAGAGAACGTTTGCGGCGACCGCCTCGATCATCTCGCGAACCGTGAAGCCCTTGTGGCTCGATGGATTGTCCATGAAAACGGCGCCGCCAGGTCTGAGCGCAGGCGCGAGCCCGCGCTCGACATAGGTCTCGGCGCCTCGCGGTTTATCGCCCGTCCAGGACGAAGGGAGCGGTCATCCCGCGGCGGTGAGCCCGGCCACGAAGGTGGTTTCCGTGTCGCGGAATGCCGCCCCGCAAGCGCTCGACCCAGGCGTCGGCCGTAGCGCCAGGCCATTATGATAGAGGCAACGTCACGTCGACGAACACGAGCCGCTCGGGGGCGTAGAGGACCTCACGGCCGCACCATCACCTTCAAAGCTCTTCTCTCGTTCATGGCGCGATAGCCGTCCGCCGCCGCGCCCACTGACGACAGCGGTTGCTCCGAATACTTTCGCAAGTGCAACACGATCGGGGTGACGCCCGAGGATGATGATCTGCTCGGCTCCGAGTCGCTTTGCGGCAATGACCCCGCATAGCCCCACGGCTCCGTCGCCGATTACAGCGACCCGAGCGCCGGGCCTGAACCGTGATTGTCGCGGCACAGACGGCGACGGCGGCGGTGGCGACGCCCTTGATCGGTGGCCGGCCCCGCCCGGTGCGTTTCCGGGGCGGCAGATCGAACCGGTTGGCGTCGAGGCGCAGGCGGGTGACGACGCAGGCATGGGGGCGGCGAGGAACTCGACGGCCGCGAAAGCGCTGTCGACGACCAGGACGATGGCCCGGTCAGCCAGCCAGCGGCGGATCTGCAGGGGCATCTGCCGCGCCCAGTCGAGCAGGGTGTTGGGCTCGCGGGGCGCGGCGGCGTAGAAGCGCTCGGAGGGAGGGAGCACGGTGAAGAATGGGAGTGCCATGATGCGGCCGGCCCACGGCACCTCGACCAGGAGCATGGCGGACAGCCAGCGCAGGCCGCTGGTCTTGACGAAATGACCCTTGGAGGAGCGGACCGGGTCGCGATAGATGCCGCGCGCGGTGATCTTAGGCCCCCAGCGCCGCTCGATGGTGTCGTCGAGCCCGATCACGACCGGGGCGCCGGGCGACAGGAAAACCTCGACCAGCAGGCCGAGCAGGCGGCCCGCCGCTGCCCGGGATGCCACGCTGCCCGGTTGAGGACGCGATGAAAGGTGCAGAAGTCGGGATCGCAGTCGCGCCCCAGGATCCGAAGCGCGGATGCGACGGTGCGCCGGCCCGGCGCCAGCACGAGCCCGGCGAGGAGGACGAGTGCGGTCGACCAGGTCGGCCGAGTGAACAGATCGGCGAAGCAGCGGAGACGGGAGACGAAGCGATCCGGCAGCGGCGTGCCGGTATCTTTGGAACGACTACGGGGATGTTGCATCCCGAGGACGGAATCGGTGCGGCCGCGCACCACAATCTCCCGCCGATCCGACACATCGATCAGTCGGCCGCTCCTCGGCTGGCCTCTCGGCCGCCCCTCGGCCACACTGCCCGGCATGACCAAAACCTGTCCGACCCTGACCCGGATCGCGGCGCAGTTCCCGGCACGTCGAGAAGAGCGGGGCCGGCTATCTGATCGTCGACCGCGGCATCGCCGCCGCCTTCACTCGGCTGCGGCCGATCCCGCAAACCGAACGGTTCGAGCTCTTCTACTGGTCCAGCGTCAAAGATCGCTGGGCCACCTTCGGACCGCTCGGCCGACTGAAGCTCATGCTGGATAGCGCCCGCGAGATCGTGAAAACGATCCCGTCTTCCGCATCCCGCCGACCCCGTGAAATTGGCCAAAGTCAAGCTGAGGTGCCGGAGATGGTACGACAGGTATGTCCTGCGGGTCGGCAACTCGGTGCCTCAAATTCCTTTCAGCACGGACGAGAGCGAATGCCGGGGCTCACGCATAGGCGGCGCTCGCGCGGACTGGGTTGATGGACGACATGCATCGCCGGCTTACGCCGCCGTGCGGGTGATCTCGGTTGGCTTGCGGCGATCCGGCCCAACGTAGCTCGGGTCACAGCCTTTGCGGCGGTCGAGCACGCCGGTGCGCATGCTGTGGAAGAACGCCGTCACCTCGCCGGAGAGGCGCGAGGCTTCGGCTGCCAGCGTGTCGGCGGCGCCGAACACCGCGCCGGCGGCGCGGCTCGCGTCGCCGACCGCCGTGCTCACGCGGCCGATATTGCCGGAGAGCGTCGTATTGCCGGCGGCGGCCGAATGGGCGTTCTGGGAGATCTCCCGCGTGGCGGCGCCCTGCTGCTCGACGGCGCCGGCGATTGTCGCCGTCACCTGGCTGATCTCGCGCATCGCCTCGCCGATCTCGCGCACCGCCTCGACGGCATTGCGGGTCGACGACTGGATGGCCGCGATCTCGCCGGCGATCTCGGCCGTCGCCTTGGCGGTCTGGCCGGCCAGCGCCTTCACCTCGGAGGCGACCACGGCGAAGCCCTTGCCGGCGTCGCCCGCCCGCGCCGCCTCGATGGTGGCGTTCAGCGCCAGCAAATTAGTCTGCGCCGCAATCGTCTCGATCAGCTCGACGACGGTGCCGATGCGCTGGCTCATCGTGGCGAGGCTCTCGATCTCGGCGACCGAGCGGCCGGTGCGCTGGTCGGCCGTCTTCACCACCTCGGTCGCCTGGCCGAGCTGCCGGCCGATCTCCCCGATCGAGGCAGACAGCTCCTCGGCCGCCGCGGCGACGGTCTGGACGCTGGCGGAGGCCTGCTCCGACGTGCTCGCGGCCTCCGTCGCCTCGGTCGAGGCGCGCGCCGAGAGGCCGTCGATCGTCTCGGCGTTGGCCCGCATGGTCGCGGCGTTGTCGTTCACCGAGGCGAGCATCGCCTCGATCGACGAGCGGAACGCCTCGATGGCGGCCTCGACCTTGGCGTTCTGCTCCTCGCGGATGCGGATGCGGTCCTGCTCCTGGTGCTCGGCGTCGAGCCGTGCCTTCTCGATCGCCTTGCGCTTGAACGCCTCGACGGCGGCCGCCACCTCGCCGATTTCGTCGCGCCGGCCGAGGCCGGGCAGCACCACCTCGAAGTCGCCGTCGGCGAGCCGCCGCATGCCCACGGTGAGCGCCCGCAGCGGCTGCACGATGTTGCGGTTCAAGAGCACCGCGAGGCCGAGCGTCACGATCAGCACCGCGAGCCCGATGCCGATCGACCAGTTGCGCGCCTCCGCCAGCGCGGCCGTGAACTTACTCTGGTCGAGGGCGAGCACCGTGACGCCGATGACGTCGCCGCGATAGTCGCGCACCGGCGCGAGCGCGACTGCATGATCACGTCCGCCCAGCACGGACGCGAAGGACGAGACGCGGCCGGACAGGGCCGCGGCGATCGGCTCGGCGCCGAGCGCCGGCGTCTCGGCGAATGTGGAGGCGAAGATGTCGACGCCCACCTGTGTCTTCAGGAGAATCGCGAGATCGGCGCCGCTCGACTGCTTGAACGACTCGAGCAGCGGCTTGCCGAACGACATGCCGATCTCGACCGAGCCGACCGCCTGGCCCTGATGGAAGACCGGCACGACGCCGCGGATGCCGAGGCCTTCGACGCCGTTCTCGAGCCCCGACACCGGCTTGCCCGTGCGGTTGACCTCGACCACGGTCTGCCGGATCACCGAGAGGTCGTCACCGAACTTCTCCGGCCGATGAACGCGCAGGAACGAGGTCGCGGGCGCGGTGTGGAACTGCATCTGGACGACGCGATGCTGATCCTTCAGACGGCCGAAATCGGGCACCAGCAGGGCGGCGAGCGCCTCGCGGTCGCGTGCTGCGAAGGCGGCCTGGATGCCGCGATTGCCGGCGAGGCTGTCGGCCAGCGCCAGCGCGCGCTGCGCCTCGTTGCGCAGCCGCCCGGCGAAGATCTCCTGCAGCACGGTCAGCTCGTGGTCGGCCGCCTGCTTCGTCATCCGGGCGGCCAGCCAGACATTGCTAGCCGTGGTCGCCGCGACGGCGAGAATGACGCTGGCGCCGAGCGCCGCGGCGAATCTCAGCCCGATGGTGGGGCGGGGAACGAAGGGGAGGCTCATTGTAACAGCTCCGTATGATATCTCACATTCGACCTAGTGGAGGCGGGAAGTAAGATCAGGAAAACTGAATAAGGCATAAGGGCGAACGCCCCGATACGTGCGGCGGCGCGGAAGGGGCGTATCTTCTCAAACTATGAGCGGATCCCTGCGAATCTGGCCACCTCCAACAGATCGCTCTCACCCCGTACGCCTCCACCGAGTCGCCGTTCTAGTTAAAGGACAGGGGCAGCGCCTTCGGAGATCCACGACAAACGGTCTAAAGCCCGTGTTTGAACAAAAGATTACCACTCTCGCCGACTTGCTCTACTGCAAGTCTAGCCTGATCTGCAGCTAGACTGCCCAGGCGTTCACGACGGGCTTCTCTCCGCGGCCGAGCGCAAGATGGGGTGGCTGATGTCGGAGGTGACCAGCGAAAACCTACCGTACCGGACCCGGTTTTTCGTCGAGCTGACTTGCTGGGAGGCGGATCGGGTGCGCGATGGCATCTGGGATTACGCGATCGAGTCGCTCGGCGGCCGCTATGGCCTTCTGATCGTCCACGAGACCGGGTTCCTGAAGAAGGACGATCATTCGATCCGCGTCGCGCGGCAATGTTCGGGAACGGCCGGGCGCATCGAAAACCGCCTGATCGCGGTTCCTGGCTTAAGCAAGCCGGGTCGGCACGCGCTGATCGAGCGCGGCCTCTACCTTCGCAAGGAAAAGGGCCAGCGATATCGCTCGGCGACAGGCGGCCTCGGTGCCGCCCGACGTTCCGGTCAAGACCAACCCTGAGCGACTCGGACCACGAGTCCTCGGCCAGCAGGTTGTCCATGCGGCTGTTCGCGAGTGCCATCGACGATTCGAATAGTGGCGTCGGCGAGTTAGAGTTGCGGATCAATGCCGACGAGCTTGCAGGTCTCGATCAGCGAGGCGAAGACCGCCCCGAGCTCGACGCTACCATCGTAGCCGGCGAAGAGCGTGTTCTTGCAGTCGCGCGACCGATTTTCCGCCGTTCGGGCCCATCGTAGTTCGCATCTTGTGCCTTGCGGCGATCCAGCACGCCGATACGAAGGCTGTGGAAGAACTCGGAGACTTCGCCGGACAATTGCCCCGCTTGCGCATCCAATTCTTCGGACGCAGTCCAGACCTCGCCTGCCGACTGGCGTGCCTGAGCTACCGCCTGATTGACCGATGTCATGTTTCCGACCAGCAGAACGTTACCCTGTGCTGCCGACTGTACGTTGTTGGCGATCTCCTTGGTTGCCGCACTTTGTTGTTCCACGGCGGTCGCGATAGAGGCTGTCACCTCGTCGATTTCCCGCATTGCGAAACCAACACCACGAACCGCATCGACAGCAGTTCTGGTTGCCGTCTGAATGGCTGCCACCTCGCCCGTGATTTCTGCCGTGGCCTTGGCTGTTTGGGCGGCGAGCTGCTTCACCTCTTGCGCGACAACTGAGAATCCTTTGCCGGCGTCGCCAGCGCGCGCAGCCTCGATCGTGGCATTGAGAGCCAGAAGGTTGGTTTGACCAGCGATATCCTGGATCAGCTTGACAACTGTTCCGATTCGTTCGCTCATGCCGGCCAGCGCCTCGATTTCAGTCGCCGACTGACTGGTCTTAATCCCAGCACTCCTGACCGTGTTGGTTGCCTGGATGACCTGGCGACCAATTTCGTGAATCGAGGCCGACAGCTCCTCGGTCGCAGCCGCGACCGTCTGCACGCTGCCCGCTGCTTGCTCCGACGTGCACTTCGCCGCCTCGGCCTCTCCGGAGGCTTCGTTCGCGACAGCGCTGATCGCCTGTGCGTTGGTGCGCATACGTGCTGCACCGTCGGTCACCGTCCCCAGCATATTCTCGATCGACGAGCGGAAAGCTTCGATGGCTCCTTCCACTTCGAGGCGCTGCTCGTCCCGGATGCGCTCAGCCTCGCGCTCTTGTCGAGCCGCGTCGTCTCGTGCTTTTTCGACCGCCTTGACCTTGAATTGCTCCACGGCGCGTGCCATGGCACCTAGTTCATCACCGCGGCCGAGCCCTGGCAGCACAACGTCGAAGTTTCCGCGGGCCAAGCTTCTCATCGCTTCGGTCAGAGTAGCGATCGCTTTCGACAGAAGCCGCGCAATAAACGTCGTGAGTGCACCAAGCAGCACCAGAATCACGACGGATGTCACCGCCAGATCACGCGCGGTAGTCCAGGTCTGAGCACGCAGATCATCGAGGTAGACCCCTGTCGCAATGATCCAGTCCCAAGGAGCGAACATGACAGTGTAGGACAGTTTCGGCTGCGGCGTGTCGATCCCTGGCTTGAGCTGATCATAGCTGACGAAGCCGGTACTCGTGGCAGCGTCGGCCATCATTCTGTAGAGTGGCCGTCCGCCGGCATCCTTCGCCGTCGACATGTCCCGGCCGATGTCACCGCCCCGGAGCGGGTGAGCCACAAGTTTCAGTTTCTTGTCAAAGATGAAGAAGTAATCTTCGTTGCCATAGCGGAGGCGGGAAATGCGTCGTGCCGCATTCTTCTTAGCTTCTTCAGCCGTTCGTGTGCCTGCTTGAACCGCAGCGTGTTCCTCCGCGAGAATTCCGAGTGCGAGCTCTCCCAAGTGCTTCAGCTCGACCTTTTTTTGTGCTTCGAGAGCTTCTCTAAACTCGTAAAGAGATAATGCCGCCATTCCCAATAGCGCACAGATGGCAAGCAGCGAAATGAGGCTGATCTTTTTTCCGACCGTAAGGGCAAGCATACTTCAAACTCCAAAGGCAGCGCGTCGCCTGTCTTTCTTAAGCAAGTTGCAATAATCCGTGGCTCTAGTTTTAGTAGTGGCAGCAGGTAGGATAGTTCTGCATAGGAGCAAGAGTTTAATTATTTCCTAAATTGCGCATTCCGGAGAGCGTCGGCTTGTTGCCGAAAAGGTCGGCTTGGAAGCGCCTCGAGGAGATAGAGAGTCGGTTCAGAAGCGCCCAACCGAAATGCGCGATCGAGAATGTCGCTACTGATCAGAGCGCAAAGTATAAGAGTTCTTTATAAGAGATCAGTCCTTACAAAGACAGCACCTTAATTAATAAAGCGTTAACAGCGAGATTTAAAAATACTGCGGTTTGTAACAAAATTTAAAAACGAGTAGGGGTATCACGTGAAGTCAGCTAGAAATACGGGATTATTCGCATGCCGCTAAAATTGTCGTTGCCCACCAAGATCGCAGGGTTGGCCGCTCTCGGAATTGGTGTGGTCTCACTCGTAATTCTCGCAGTGGTCGTCAAAGAGGTGAAGAGCGAGATGCGCGCCCAAGCACAGGCCAAGCAAGAATTGAGCATGCGGGTCGGGTGGGAGCTTCTCCGCGCCATGGGAGAAGTGAAGCTGGTGGAGAATGCCCTTGTTGTGGGAACGAAACAGCTCGACGGCGACACCGAATTGGTCGACCGCCTGCAAAGGCTGGTCGGCGGGACGGCCACAATCTTCCGAAATGACACCCGTGTTTCAACCAACATTAAGACAGCACAGGGCAGTCGCGCCGTCGGCACCAAACTCGCCCAGGGGCCCGCGTACGATGCCGTGTTGAACCGTGGCGTATCGTACCGGGGCGAGGCCGATATCTTGGGAGAGTCTTACTTCACTGCCTATGATCCGATCAAAGATGCTTCCGGGGCGACCGTCGGCGCTCTCTACGTGGGATTGAAACAAAGCGAATTTCTCGCGATCATCGACGAGCTGGTGCTGAGCGTCGCCCTGCAGGCCCTGGTAGCGGCGGTTCTGGTCGGGCTTGCCCTGTACGGCATGCTCCGTTGGCAGACCCGCCCGCTGGTCGTCCTTTCACAAATCATGGGGCACCTCCAGACCGGCGACACCCGTATGGTGGTTCCGTCCGTCAACCGCGGTGACGAGGTGGGTGTCATGGCCCGTGCCGTCGAGGTGTTCAAGGAGAACGCCATCCACACCCGGCGGCTGGAAGCCGAGCAGAAGGCAGCCGAGATCCGCGCCGCCGCGCAACGCAAAGCCGAGTTGAATCAGCTCGCCGGAGACTTCGAGGCCGCTGTCGGTCATATCGTCGGGACTGTTTCGTCGGCTTCGACCGAGCTCGAAGCGTCGGCCCGGACACTGACTCGCACCGCAGAGACCACTCAAACTTTGTCTGCGACCGTTGCGGCAGCGTCTGAGCAAGCGTCGGCCAACGTGCAGAGCGTGGCACCTGCCACGCAGGAGATGACCTCCTCGGTCTCGGAAATCAGCCGTCAGATGCAGGAGTCCAATCGCATTGCCGCGGAGGCTGTCACCCAGGCGCGGAAGACCGACAGCCGCATCAACGACCTGTCCAATGCCGCGAGCCGCATCGGGGATGTTGTAAAGCTGATCACGGCGATCGCGGAGCAGACCAACCTGCTGGCCCTCAATGCTACCATCGAGGCGGCCCGGGCTGGCGAAGCCGGGAAGGGTTTTGCGGTCGTCGCCCAGGAAGTGAAGGCCCTCGCGTCGCAGACGGCCAAGGCGACAGGAGAAATTGCAGCCCAAATATCCGGGATGCAGGCCGCCACACATGAGTCCGTCGTCGCCATCAAGGAGATCGGTGGCACTATCGGCCGCATTTCCGAAATCTCCTCTTCGATCGCCGCCGCCATCGAAGAGCAGGGCGCAGCAACCTCCGAAATCGCCCGCAACGTTCAGCAAGCTTCGACGGGGACGAATCACGTCGCCTCCAACATCTCGCAAGTGAGCGTTGGTGCCGGAGAAACCGGGGCGGCATCCGCTCAGGTCCTGGCGTCGGCCCAGTCGCTCGCCAGCGAAAGCAACCGCCTGAAAATGGAGGTGGATCAGTTCGTGTCGCGCGTCCGCGCTGCTTGATGATATCGATGACGCTCGATCCTGCGGCCGACGCTAAGGAACGCGGGCAAGGGTGTCGCTCCGCTACATTCGCTTAGGATTCGAACGGTGTCGAACGTAATACCTCTTGCGCTTGCCTGCTCTCGCTTCTCCGGAGAACGTCCACGTCGGCCGGTTGAGAAATATATTTCGGTAAATCAAGTAGCCGAGCTTCTGCTCGGCATCACGGATCACCTCGGTCTTCTTCTCGAGTTGTTCGGCCAAATGGAATACAACAAGGAACCTTCTCTCGTGAGCTGCCAGTTGAGTCAGGTACGTACGCAGATCGACGAGACGAAACAGCTCTTGTCGCAGCTTTGCGCAACCCGCAATGCGGTGCCTGGAAGTCCCAAACCCGCCCCTGATCAGGAATGAAATCTTCGATGGAACCGTCAGGCGCTTTAAACTTGCTGGTTATTGATCGCGACACGCTGGAACGCGGGATTGTCGCAAGGCTCGGCGTTCGGTCCGGCTTCACTGCGACGAGGGCATCCTGCGAAGAAGCAATTATGGCCGTCTCCGGTCACGCGTATGCCGTCATTGTCATTGATCTTGCACCGGAGGGATTCTCCTGCCCCAACTTCGGGCCTATCGCGGTCGAAATTGGTCCTGATATTCCCGTGGTGGTATTGTCGCATTCCTCCGAAATGGTCCTCGCTGGCACGCAGGAGAGTTCTCGGATCACAGGTCTGAACGTAGTCTCTGTCCTGTCGAAACCTATCAGCTTGCCCGACCTCGAGCAGACCTTGACTGAGATTCGTTTGAGGCTCGGGGTGGGCCTGCCGGTCAGGTCGGTGTCCGCTCTCATTCGTAGCTTTTCGGTAGAAGGTCGCGCAGTCAGAAAAGAAGCGTCCTGCCCTGACTTCCGATGAATCTCGTGTCTGCTGATCCATACCGAGAATCACCGGTGTGATTTCGGGAACGGGCTGGCTGCGGCGGCTTCTCGGCCGACGACAAGGCGGGGATCGAGGAGACACTTGCTTTGAGTGCCGCCGTGTCGCAGGTCGGCCCGGCATCGGCACCGGCTGACCCCCACCAGGTGTTTACGTGGCGGCGGCAAACTTGAGGGCCGGAGGCGAGTGCGCGAGGGGCGAGAATCCGCAGATTGTGCGGCGATCGTCAGACCTCCTCGCCTCCGCCGGAGCGTGTGTGTCGGTCTCAAAAGCCTCGGCGAAACTGCAAAGCCGCGGAAGTCACCGGCACAACCGCGCCGGAGATCGACGGGGTGAGCGTGCGGATCGGCGCCGCCGTGGATGCCGGGACGATGGCGGCGGTGAGCCACAAACACCCGACACGGACATGTGACCTTACGGACCACCTCGCACACGCGTCAGCGTACCACACGCCGGTGAGCCGTTCTAGACTGGCGATCGGGGATCCCAAGGCGTGACCGTCGAATGGGTGCCGTGAAGCGCCTTCGGAGTTCAGCACGACGTCGCCACCGAATCATGGGCGAACATCGCGGTCCGCTCGAAGATCTGCTTATGCCTTCTACACACTCCGTATGCGGTTCGTCGTCTCGGTGTTTGCTTGTATCGATTCGGCGAAGGCTACATCGAGAGCAGCAAGGTGACTCTGCAGCGCCTCGTCCGTGAGCGGCTGGCGTGCGGCGGATTCGAGTGCTTGCGCGAGCGCGGAAAGTTTGCGAAAGCCGAGTGTTCCGGCGGCTCCCTTGAGAGTGTGAGCTTCTATTTCGATCGAATCTCCAGTAGGGGACGAAAGACAGCGCATTCGCGCGAGTCTCGATTCCGTTTCCTGGAAAAACATTCCCAGTGCTTCGTCGGCTCCGTCGCCGCCAATTTCCTCACAAAGATTGGCGAACGCCGAACTATCCCAGACGGGTTCTGCGTGGAGCTTCCCAGGCGATTGCAACGTCTGACCGCAGGCCGACTTCATGTTCTTTCCGGCGACCGCCCTCAGGAGCGCCTCGACCAACGCACGCTTTCGGAGCGGTTTCGCTACGAAGTCTGTCATTCCGGCCGCGCGGCATGCCGCCATGTCGTCAGCGAAGGCGTTTGCGGTCAACGCGATAATAGGAAGCTCTGCAAACCTTCCGCCTCGCTCTCGAATGATCCGAGTCGCCTGCAGCCCATCCATCTCCGGCATGCACACGTCCATCAAAACTACATCGTACGCCGATTGAGAGACTAAACGCACTGCCTCGCACCCGTCCGCTGCCATATCGACTTGAAGATCAAACTCCCCTAACATCTTTACCACCACCATTTGGTTTATGGTGTTGTCTTCGGCGAGGAGTACAGCCCAACGTCGACCGTGGCGAGCCAGAGCCTGATGTAAATTGGCAATGATGGCCGGGCTCGTATTTTGCTCGATCGGAACATCGTCGGCCAGCGGCAGGTCTAGCGTGAACCGAAATGTAGTTCCGCGTCCAAGTTCGGAGGCAACCGCGATCTTGCCTGCCATTTGTTCGACAATGCGCTTGCATATGGCGAGGCCGAGGCCCGTGCCACCGAAGCGACGGCTGATCGTATTGTCAGCCTGCGCAAAATCATCGAACAGCTTCGGTAGGCGATCGCGATCTATTCCTGTACCCGTATCTGTGACCGCCCATTCGACTGTCGCAATTTTTTCGCATCGTGCAACCAGGCGAACCGAGACGCCAATCGAACCGCGGCGCGTGAATTTGATGGCATTGGATAATAGGTTGAGAAGGACCTGCCGGATTCGACCGGCATCTCCAAGAAGGGCCGCAGGGACGTCCGTGAAGATCTCGAACTCGATGTCGAGACCTTTCGCCGCGGCGCTAGATGCGATGACGCTTCGCACATGGTCGGCGAGGATATGGGGAGAGAAAGGCAGGCTTTCAAAGGTAAACTTGCCAGCTTCGAGCTTCGAGAAGTCGAGAATGTCGTTCAAGATTCTCAGGAGATTGTCGCCGGCATCCTGCATTGCGACCACCGCGGCACGTTGGTCGGGATCGAGTTTGCTGTCCAGCAACGTGCTGGAAAGCCCGACGAGCGCGTTCATCGGGGTCCTGATCTCATGACTCATCGTTGCGAGGAATGCCGACTTGGCGTGGTTGGCCTCCGCGGCCGCTTTCTCCTTTTGGCGCAGCAGCTCGGCCTCGGCAGCCGCCTGGGCATGTCCAGCTTCCAAGGCGCGTTCTTTCGCTAGATACCAGAACGCGATCGCAGCCGCAGTGATGAGCACCAACGTTCCACAAACAAGTATAGAGACGAAGAGCAAGTTGGTTATCCCTTGCCAACTTGCAACGGCACTATCCTCTGTCTGAGTGACCATGATCGCCAAAGGAAAGTTTCGGAGTTCCCGGGTAATTTTGGCGCGCAACACACCATCATTGCCGAACTCCCGGGTAACCGTGTTCAGTCGAGTTCCTGAGAGCTCAAAAGGAAGGGTGGTTTCGGAACCGTCTTTCCTGGGCAACCGGACGAGCGGAGTACCATCCAGACGGAAGAGCCCTATGCCTGCGCCTTTGCCGGTCAATACGGACGCGTAAACCTCGTCGAAGTACGATACCGCCATGGCCCCGAGGACAAGACCGATAAACTGTCCTTGCGGCCCGTTGACCCGACGGACAACATAAATATTCCAAGTCCCGTCGCCGCGGTTCTGCACAGGCTTGCTGACGAACGGCTGTCCGGATCGATCTTCTTTAAGCGCTTTGAAGTAATCGCGATCGGAAACGTCGACGTCCGGGATTGGCCAGTAACGTGAGAAATTTATCAATCGGCCTTCGGCATTCACCATCGTGAGAGCGTCGACCTGGGGCATATGCCGCGATTTTTCCTGAAGGAGAAGATGGACATCTCGATTGCCCATTCGTCCTGCATAGGACGCTGCGTCGGCAACCCCCACCCGGGCGATCTGCTCGATCAGGCTGAGGAGGACGAAATCAACGGCTTGAATGGCGCGGTCGGCTTGCTCGGCCAGCAGGATGCTACGTCTCACCCCCGAACTTTCGGCAGATCTCAGGGCGCTTTCTCGGAGACTCGCGACGACGACCCAGTTTACTGCGGCGAAAAAAGCGACGATCACCATCGCGAAGGCCACAATCAGTAGAATGGGCTTTGGGTGACGGCGTGCGGTGGCGAGCAATGTATTCGTCCGTGATCGGGCAGATTGGCGGCTTGCAGGCGGCTAGTCACGCGTCATCAGCGAATGCAACAATGGGCCGGGAAGGTAAAAATTACGTTCCCATTGACTACCGCGCTCACGTACAAATGGCCACATCGAATTGGTTCGCGGAATCGGATACTGCGGCGCGCTTATGTAACCCGCACGATTTGGACGACGCAGCTCACCTACTCATCACATCCGGAGTTTTCAATTTTTCTGGGAACCAACGTGGGGCAAGGGCCGTTTTGCTGTCTATCAACCACTTGGCGGCGGGTGTTATGCGAGGAAACGTGGACTTGGCCGCATTGCGGCAGGGCTATCGCGTTTGGGCGAGGAGCTTGAAGAGGAAGTCGTCGTTCCATCCGGCCTGCCTGAGCTTTCCGGCGAGTGAGCCCTTGGTCTGATCGGCGCGTGCGACGTTGAGGGCGAGACGTCGGAGCACGGCGAGGTTTTGCGGACCGTGGTCGCGACGGTTTCGCGCGGCGTCCTCGGCGACGACCACGTCGAGCTCCCAATGAAGCGCGTTCTCGATCGCCCAGTGCGCGCGCACGACGCGCAGCAGCTCCGCGGGTGAGACGGCACGGGACAATGCGAAAAGGCGGACCTCGCGCGCGGTCTTGCCGGCGAGGCGGCGGATGCGCTCGATGCGGCCGAAGGCCTTCAGCCCCGGAAACTGGTGGTAGTCGCCGAGATCGCCGGCGCCGACGACGGCGGCGCGCCGGATCTCGGTGCGGCCGTGGCCGCGCTCGGTGGTCTCGGCCGTGGGATGGGTCTTCTTCATCGTCAGAAAGCAGGCGTCGGCATCACTGCGCAGCGACTCCTGGTTCCCCTTCAGGGCGAGACAGTAATCGCCGCCGCGGGCGACGACGCCGTCCGCCATGCCACGATGGCAGTGCAGTGCATCGGCCGTGACGATCTTGCCGGCGAGGTCCACCAGCCCGAGCAGCTCGAGGGCGGCGGCGACCTCGTCGCCGTCCTTCGCGGCCAGGCACGACAGCGTCATGCGCATCTCGGCCGCGAACGCGGACACCATCAACTTGGGAGCATGCGCCTTGCCGGCCTCGTAGGCGCGTCGCAGCGCCTTGCCGTCGATCGCGACGACCTCACATCCATCCGAACGCTTCGCCAGTGAGGCCCCGAACGCCGCCATGAAGGCGCGGAACGCCGCCTCGAACGCCTTCGGGTCCAGCATGCGGAACACGGTCGAGAACGTGTCGTGCGACGGGATGCCGTGGGCGAGGCCGAGCACCTTCTCGAAGAAGGTCGCCTTCGCCCGACCGAAGTCGGCCATCTCCACGCAGCTCTTCGCGCCGCACAGCACGGCCACGAAGTCGATGAAGAGGATCTCGACGGGGGTCGTGCCGCGCGTTGCTGGCGCGCGGGTCCGGAACTTGCGCGAACGACGTGATGAACAGCTCCACGGCGACCTCCCTGACCGTTCGGGAGATCCTCCAAGAATCCATAACTCGCTGAATCGCAACTCAAATCCCGCGCTACTTCAAGCGATTCCCCTGCGCATTGCGGCGGAGCGAACGAATTCTGTTCATGGTACTCGCCGTGTTCATCTGGCCGTTCATCGCGGTCGGCGTCGTGGCCGGCTGGGGCTTTCTGGTCTGGATGTACTACGCGTTCACCGGGCGGCCCGGGCCCGTGTGATGAGCGGCGTCTCGCGTCGCGACCTCGTCACCGGCGCTGTCCTGAAGCCGGCGGCCGAGGAGCACATCTCCAGCCTCGTCGTCCATGTGCGGCCCGAGCAGCTGAGCGGCTTCCGCACGTCCCTCGCCGCCATGCCCGGCTTCGACATCCATGCCGAGGCCGGCGGCAAGGTCGTTCTCACCCTGGAAACCCGATCCGAGTCCGGCATCGTCGAGGGGCTCGCCGCGCTCTCCGCCCTGCCGGGGGTCCTCTCGGCCTCCCTCGTCTTTCATCACGTCGAGACAGACGACACCCGCCAGCTCACCGCCAGCCAGAAGGATTGACCGGATGGACGTCTCCCGTCGCGCCTTCCTGAAGCAGCAGGCCGCCGGGGCGGCGCTCGCCGCCGCCGGGATTCCGGCCGGGGCCGCGGCCCAGAACCTGCCGGCCGGCGAGGCGATCCGCATCAAGTGGTCGAAGGCGCCGTGCCGGTTCTGCGGCACCGGCTGCGGCGTGATGGTCGGCGTCAAGGACGGCAAGGTGGTCGCCACCCACGGCGACATGCAGGCCGAGGTGAACCGCGGCCTCAACTGCGTGAAGGGCTACTTCCTCTCGAAGATCATGTACGGCGCCGACCGGCTGACGACGCCGCTGCTGCGGATGCGCGACGGCCGCTTCGCCAAGGACGGCGATTTCCAGCCGGTCTCCTGGGACCGCGCCTTCGACGAGATGGCGGCGCAGTGGAAGCGCGTCCTCAAGGAGAAGGGGCCGACCGCGATCGGCATGTTCGGCTCCGGCCAGTGGACCATGTGGGAGGGCTACGCGGCGACCAAGCTGATGCGGGCCGGCTTCCGCTCCAACAATCTCGATCCCAATGCCCGCCACTGCATGGCGTCCGCCGCCGTCGCCTTCGTGCGCACCTTCGGGGCGGACGAGCCGATGGGCTGCTACGACGACATCGAGCTCGCCGACGCCTTCGTGCTGTGGGGCTCCAACATGGCCGAGATGCACCCGATCCTCTGGACCAGGGTGACCGATCGGCGGCTGTCGGCGCCGCATGTGCGCATCCACACGCTCTCGACCTACGAGCACCGCACGACCGACCTGTCCGACAGCGCGATCGTGTTCAAGCCGGGAACCGATCTGGCGGTCCTCAACTACATCGCCAACCACCTGATCACGACCGGCGCCGTGAATCGCGACTTCGTCGACCGGCACGTCAACTTCCGCCTCGCCAACACCGACATCGGCTACGGGCTGCGGCCCGACCACGTCCTGGAGCAGCGCGCCCAGCACGCCAACGACGCCCAGGTGTCGAACCCGTCGACCTTCGAGGCCTACGCCCGCCAGGTCTCCGAGTACACGGCCGAGAAGGTGTCCGGCATGACCGGCGTTCCGGTCGAGAAGCTCGCGGAGCTGGCGCGGCTCTACGCCGACCCGAAGATCAAGCTGGTGTCGTTCTGGACAATGGGGTTCAACCAGCACGTCCGCGGCGTCTGGTGCAATCACCTGGTCACCAACCTGCACCTGCTGACCGGCAAGATCTCGGAGCCGGGCTCGGGGCCGTTCTCGCTGACCGGCCAGCCGTCCGCCTGCGGCACGGCCCGCGAGGTCGGCACCTTCGCCCACCGCCTGCCCGCCGACATGCAGGTCACCAATCCGGAGCACCGCAAGGTCGCCGAGCGGATCTGGACGCTGCCGGAAGGCACGATCCCCGACAAGCCCGGATACCACGCGGTCCTGCAGGACCGCATGCTGCGCGACGGCAAGCTCAACGCCTACTGGATCCAGGTCAACAACAACCTGCAGACGGCGCCCAACACCAACAACGAGACGTTTCCGGGCTATCGCAATCCGGAGAACTTCGTCGTCGTCTCCGACGCCTATCCGACCGTCACGGCGCTCGCCGCCGACCTGATCCTGCCGGCCGCCATGTGGGTCGAGAAGGAGGGGGCCTACGGCAACGCCGAGCGCCGCAACCACTTCTGGCACCAGCTCGTCGACGCGCCCGGCGAGGCGCGCTCCGACCTGTGGCAGATGATGGAGTTCTCCAAGCGGTTCACCACCGACGAGGTGTGGCCGGAGGAGCTGCTCGCCAAGGCCCCCGAGATGCGCGGCCGGAGCCTGTTCGACGTCCTCTACCGCAACGGCCGGGTCGATCGCTTCCCGGTGTCGGACATCGAGGCCGGCTTTCGCAATCACGAGAGCGAGGCGTTCGGCTTCTACGTGCAGAAGGGCATGTGGGAGGAGCTCGCCGAGTTCGGCCGCGGGCACGGCCACGACTACGCGCCGTTCGACACCTATCACAAGGTGCGCGGCCTGCGCTGGCCCGTGGTCGACGGCCGCGAGACCCGCTGGCGCTACCGCGAGGGCCACGACCCCTATGTGGAGAAGGGCAGCGGCTGGCAGTTCTACGGCAACCCCGACAAGCGGGCCAACATCATCGGCGCGCCCTACGAGCCGCCCGCCGAGGCGCCGGACCAGGACTACGACCTGTGGCTCGTCACCGGTCGCGTGCTGGAGCACTGGCATTCCGGCTCGATGACGCTGCGCGTGCCCGAGCTCTACCGGGCGTTCCCGGGCGCGGTGCTGTTCATGCATCCCGACGACGCCGCCAGGCGCAACCTGCGGCGCGGCCAGGAGGTGCGGGTGGTGTCGCGGCGCGGCGAGGTGCGCACGAGGGTCGAGACGCACGGGCGCAACCGCATGCCGGTCGGCGTCGTGTTCGTGCCGTTCTTCGACGCCAGCCAGCTGATCAACAAGGTGACGCTCGACGCCACCGATCCGATCTCCAAGCAGACCGACTTCAAGAAGTGCGCCGTCAAGGTGGTGGCCGCGGCGGTCGCCGGGATCGGGCCGGGCGACGGTGCCGGCCAGTGGGGGATCGTGCGATGAGGCGCGCACTCCTCCTCGCCGTCGCCGCCGGCTTCGGGCTCGCCTTCACGGGCAGCCTGCTGGCCCAGCAGCAGGCCCAGATCGGCGGGCCCGGGCGCGACGCCCCGCGCCTGCGCGGGCCGGAGCCGTTCACCCGCGAGACGCCGGCCCCGCCGATGCAGCGCGCCGTCACGGACGACGTGCGCCGGCGTCGCAACTATCCGGACCAGCCGCCCCTGATCCCGCACGCCATCGAGGGTTACGCGCTCGACCTGAACGCCAACAAGTGCCTGTCCTGCCACTCGCGAAAGTTCACCGAGCAGAGCCAGGCTCCGATGGTGAGCGTGACGCACTATCAGGACCGCGACGGCAACTTCCTCGGCGGCATCGCGCCGCGACGCTACGCCTGCCTCGGCTGCCACGTGCCGCAGACCACGGCGCAGCCGCTGGTCGAGAACCGCTTCACCGATCTCGACGATCTCGCCGAACCCGAGCGGCGGAGCCGCTGATGACCGACATCCTCGCACGCGCCAGGGCGACGCGGGTCGGCTCCTGGGTGCGGCAGGCGTTCACGCCGGCCCGCACGCTCAGCCTCGCCTTTCTCACGCTCGGCGGGTTCCTGGCCGGGGTGGTGTTCTGGGGCGGCTTCAACACGGTGCTGGAGGCGACCAACACGGAGCGGTTCTGCGTGAGCTGCCACGAGATGCAGAGCAACGTGTTCGAGGAGCTGAAGGGGACGATCCACTTCACCAACCGCTCCGGCGTGCGGGCGACCTGCCCGGACTGTCACGTCCCGCACGACTGGACCGACAAGATCGCCCGCAAGATGCAGGCCTCCAAGGAGGTCTGGGGTCATCTGTTCGGATCGATCAGCACGCGGGAGAAGTTCCTGGCGATGCGCCGCACGCTCGCCGAGCACGAGTGGGAACGCATGAAGGCGAACGACTCGCTCGAATGCCGCAACTGCCACAGCTCCGATTCGATGGATCTCGCCAAGCAGAACCCGCGCGCCGCCGAGGCCCACCAGGCCTTCCTGTTCAGCGGCGAGAAGACCTGCATCGACTGCCATAAGGGCATCGCGCATCGCCTGCCCAACATGCAGGGCGTTCCGGGATGGCAATGATCACGCGTCGCGTTTTCGTCGGCGGGGCCCTGGCGGGTGTGGCCTTCGGAGTGTTGGTGCCGCGCTTCGCTGCGGCGCAGGCGCCCGCGCCCGCCGATCCGAATGCGGGTGCCGCGGCCGTGTTGCGGCTCGCCCTGAGCTCGGCCCGCATGCAGGCCCGGGTTTGCGAGATCGTCCTGGCCAAGGACGTGCGTCCGGAGCTCCGCGGCCTCGCGGAGACGATCGTAGCGTTCCGCCGCGAGCAGGTGCCACGACTGGAGACGGTCGCCCGCGAGCACGGCGTCGCGGTCGTGCCGGTGCTCGAGTTCGAGCACCAAGTGGCGCTCGACAATCTCGCCCCGCTCGACTTCCTTGCGCTCGGCCGGCGCTTTGTCGAGCTGCAGCAGCAGGCGCTGGAGCAGGAGATCACCATTTGGCGCCGGGGGCAGGGCGCGGCGGAGCCGTGGCTCGCGGCGCTCGCCGGCGAGATTCTGCCGCGCATCGAGGCATTGCTCGCTGACGCCCGCAAGGGCGCGGTCGTCGTCGTGCCGTGAGTCACCCAGCGGAGCGATCGCGGCTAAGAAGCTATAGACGCCCTGCTGATACATCAGCCTCCTCCTATGGCCGCACCTAACGGGGTCGCCTCGGGGTAGTGCCAGACCCGAGCAGATCGACGCGATTGAGAATGCCGATTTGGCGGCCTAGATTGGTCGATTTTAGCAATCATGATGTGTAGTCGGAAAAGAAATTCGGAACTATCAGCCTGTCGGCTCGCCGATCACCTGTCATTCCACTCCACGGCACTACGACCGAGACTCGATTGTTGCACCTCGCGATGAGTGGCCTTTCTTAATCGACCCCGGTGCTCGCCGTTGTCGGTGAGCCTGACCGGGGGGCGGCAAGGTGGGGCGGCAGGAGAGCAGAACCGAAGCTTCAGCGCGCCAGGCGCGGATGCTCCGTACCGCGCTCGGATCGTCGATCGCCACGTGGCTCGCCGACCCGAACGTCGTCGAGGTCATGCTCAATCCCGACGGCCAGCTGTGGGTCGATCGGCTCGCGGAGGGGCTGACGGACACCGGCGAGCATCTGTCTGCTGCCGATGGGGAGCGGATCGTCCGTCTGGTCGCGCATCACGTCGGCGCGGAGGTCCATCTGACCTCGCCGCGGATCTCGGCCGAACTGCCCGAGACCGGCGAGCGGTTCGAGGGCCTGATCCCGCCACTGGTTGCGGCGCCCGCATTCGCGATCCGCAAGCCGGCCGTCGCGGTCTTCACGCTCGACGATTATGCCGCGGCCGGGATCATGACGGCCGAGCAGGCGGCAACGCTCCGTGACGCCGTCGCGCGGCGCCGCAACGTGCTGGTCGCCGGCGGCACGTCGACCGGCAAGACGACGCTCGTCAACGCGCTCTTGGCCGAGGTCGCGAGCACGACCGACAGGGTCGTGCTGATCGAGGACACGCGCGAGCTTCAGTGCAGGGCCAAAAACCTGGTCGCGCTGCGGACCAAGGACGGCGTCGCGTCGCTCGCCGATCTCGTGCGCTCGTCGCTGCGGCTGCGCCCCGACCGCATCCCGATCGGCGAGGTGCGCGGCGCCGAGGCGCTCGACCTCCTGAAGGCCTGGGGGACCGGTCACCCGGGCGGGATCGGCACCATCCATGCGGGAACGGCGCTCGGGGCGCTGCGCCGTCTCGAGCAGCTGGTGCAGGAGGCGGTCGTGACCGTCCCGCGCGCCCTCATCGCCGAGACCATCGACGTGATCGCCGTCCTGACCGGCCGCGGCAGCGAACGCCGTCTCATCGAGCTCGCCGCCGTGTCCGGTATCGACCCGGCCGGCGACTACGTCCTCGCACCCGCCACCACGCTCACGACAGGAGAGCCCGCATGACCATCTCGACCGCGACGAATCCCATCCGCAGCTTCGTTCTCACGACGACCTCGGCCGCCGTGCTCGCGCTGATGGCGGCTCCAGCCCATGCGGCCGGCTCGAACATGCCCTGGGAGCAGCCGCTCCAGCAGGTTTTGCAGTCGATCGAAGGGCCGGTGGCCAAGATCATGGCCGTGATCATCATCATCATGACCGGCCTGACGCTCGCCTTCGGCGACACGTCGGGCGGCGTTCGCCGACTGGTGCAGATCGTGTTCGGCCTGTCGATCGCCTTCGCGGCGAGCTCGTTCTTCCTGTCCTTCTTCTCGTTCGGCGGCGGGGCGCTGCTGTGACGAGCGGCACCGACCTGGTCCCCGGCTTCGAGGCACCGGTGCATCGCGCCCTGACCGAGCCGATCCTGCTCGCCGGGGCGCCGCGTGCCATCGCCATCCTCAACGGAACCCTCGCCGCCGCGATCGGCCTTGGCCTGCGCCTGTGGGTCGTCGGCCTGGTGCTCGGGCTCGTCGGGCACGGCGCGGCGGCCTGGGCGGCGCGGCGCGATCCGCTGTTCGTCGACGTCGTGCGTCGGCACCTGCGCTACCCCACCCACCTCGGTGTCTGAGCTGTCGATGTTCAATCTCGCCGAATACCGCAACAAGCCGCAGCGTCTCGCCGACTTCCTGCCGTGGGCGGCCCTGGTCGCACCCGGCGTCGTCCTGAACAAGGACGGCTCGCTCCAGCGCACGGCGCGGTTCCGGGGCCCGGACCTCGAGTCGGCGACACCGGCCGAACCGGTCGGCGTTGCCGGACGGCTCAACGATGCCCTGCGCCGGCTCGGCTCCGGCTGGGCCGTGTTCGTCGAGGCGAGCCGTATTCCGGCGCAGGACTATCCGGCCAGCAGCTTTCCGGACCCGGTGTCGACGCTGGTCGACGCCGAGCGTCGGGCTCAGTTCGAGGAGGAGGGCAGGCACTTCGAGAGCGCCTACCACCTCACGCTTCTGTTCCTGCCACCGGCCGAGGAGGCCGCGCGCGCCGAGGCCTGGCTGTACGAGGGCCGCGCTCCTGACGGAAGCGCTGCTGCGAACGAGGTGCTCGCGACCTTCATCGACCGCACCGATCGGGTCCTCGCCCTGATCGACGGATTCGTGCCGGAGGTCGCCTGGCTGTCGGACGGCGAGACGCTGACCTGGCTGCACGCCTGCGTCTCGACGCGGCGGCATCGGGTGCGCGTGCCCGAGGTGCCGATCTATCTCGACGCGATCCTGGTGGACGAGCCGTTCACGGGCGGCCTCGCGCCGCGGCTCGGCAATGCGCATCTGCGTGTCCTCACGGTGGCGGGGTTCCCGTCGGCGACGTGGCCCGGGATCCTCGACGAGCTGAACCGGCTCGCCTTCCCGTACCGGTGGTCGACCCGGGCGATCTGCCTCGACAAGACCGATGCCGCCAAGGTGCTCGGCCGCATCCGCCGCCACTGGTTCGCCAAGCGCAAGTCGGTCGCCGCGATCCTGAAGGAGGCGATGACCAACGAGGCGTCGACGCTCCTCGACAACGATGCCCACAACAAGGCGCTCGATGCCGACGCCGCCCTCCAGGAGCTCGGCGCCGATCTCGCCGGCGAAGCCTACGTGACCGCGACCGTCACGGTCTGGGACGATGACGCGAGCAGCGCCGACGAGAAGCTCCGGCTCGCCGCCAAGGTGATCGAAGGCCGCGGCTTCACCTGCATGCTGGAGGGCCTGAACGCCGTCGAGGCCTGGCTCGGCAGCCTGCCCGGGCACGTCTACGCCAATGTGCGCCAGCCACCGATCTCGACCCTCAACCTCGCTCATATGATCCCGCTGTCGGCGGTCTGGGCCGGACCCGAGCGGAACAAGCACCTCGACGGACCGCCGCTCCTGTTCGCCCGGACCGAGGGCGCGACGCCGTTCCGGCTGTCGCTTCATGTCGGCGATGTCGGCCACACACTGGTGATCGGCCCGACCGGCGCCGGCAAGAGCGTGCTGCTCGCGCTCATGGCGCTGCAGTTCCGCCGCTACCCGGGCGCCCAGGTGTTCGCCTTCGACTTCGGCGGCTCGATCCGTGCGGCCGCGCTCGCCATGGGCGGCGACTGGCACGATCTCGGCGGCGGGCTCTCCGAGGATGCGACCGAGCCGGTCGCGCTGGCGCCCCTGTCCACGATCGACGATCCGGCCGAACGCGCCTGGGCGGCCGAATGGCTCGCCGCGATCCTCGACCGGGAGGGCGTGACGGTCACGCCCGACGCCAAGGAGCACGTCTGGTCGGCCCTGACGTCGCTCGCCTCGGCGCCCGTGAACGAGCGGACCCTCACCGGGCTCACACTGCTGCTGCAGTCCGCCACCCTGAAGCAGGCGCTGAAGCCGTATTGCCTCGGCGGAGCTTGGGGGCGGCTCCTCGACGCGGAGGGCGAGCGGATCGGCGCGTCCGCCGTCCAGGCCTACGAGACCGAGGGGCTGATCGAGACCGACGCCGCCCCGGGCGTCCTCACCTACCTGTTCCACCGCCTCGAGAGCCGACTCGACGGCCGGCCGACCCTTCTGATCATCGACGAGGGCTGGCTCGTCCTCGAGGACCCGACCTTCGGGTCCCAGGTCCGGGAATGGCTCAAGACGCTGCGAAAGAAGAACGCCAGCGTGGTGTTCGCGACCCAGTCGCTCGCCGATATCGAGACCAGCACGATCGCGCCGGCCATCGTCGAGAGCTGCCCGACGCGGCTATTCCTGCCCAACGATCGCGCCGTCGAGCCGCAGATCGCCGCCATCTACCGGCGCTTCGGCCTCAACGAGCGCCAGATCGAGATCCTCGCCCGCGCGACACCGAAGCGCGACTACTACTGCCAGTCGCGCAGGGGCGACCGCCTGTTCGAGCTCGGCCTCGGCGAGGTCGCGCTCGCCTTCTGCGCGGCGTCCTCCAAGTCCGACCAGTCCGCTATCGCCGAGACCCTCCGCGAGCACGGCCGCGCCGGCTTCGCTGCCGCCTGGCTGCGGCGCAAGGGGCTCGCCTGGGCCGCCGACCTCCTGGCCGAGCAGGCCTCCCAGGACATCGCGACATCATCCACAGAGGTCAGCCCATGAGCCGGCAGTACTCCCGCCGTTCCGTCCTCGGACGCACCGCCGTCGTCGGCGCCGGGCTCGTGCTCGCCGCCGTGCCCACGGTCGGCCTCGCCCAGATGCTCGTCTACGATCCCTCGAACTACGCCCAGAACGTGCTGCAGGCCGCCCGGGCGCTCGAGCAGATCAACAATCAAGTCACCGGCCTGCAGAACCAGGCCCGGATGCTGCTCAACCAGGCCCGGAACTTGGCGAGCCTGCCGTACTCGTCGCAGCAGACGATCCAGCAGTCGTTCCAGAGGACGCGGCAGCTCCTCGATCAGGTCCAGCGCATCTCGTTCGACCTCGACCAGATCGACCGCACCTTCACGCGGATCTACCCGCAGACCTATTCCGGCACGACCTCGTCGCAGCAGCTCGCCTCCGACGCCAAGGAGCGCTGGCAGACCTCCCATGCCGCGTTCCAGGATTCGCTGCTGGTCCAGGCCGGTGTCGTGCAGTCGCTCGACACGACCCGCGGCGAGACCGACACGCTCGTCGCCGCGAGCCAGGCCGCCGTCGGCGCCCTGCAGGTGGCCCAGGCCGGCAACCAGCTCATCGCCCTGTTGATCCGCCAGCTCGCCGACCTGACCGCGGTCCTCGCGGCGCAGGCCCGGGCCGACAGCCTCTCCGGCGCCCGCAGCAGTGCCAGCCAGGAGCAGGCACGCGCCCAGCTCGACCGCTTCCTCACCACGGGCCAAGCCTACCAGGCCCAGCCCGTCCGCATGTTCAACCCGTAGGGGAGGGTGGGATGGTCGCCAAGACGCTCGTGCGCCTCGTCCTGGTCGCGCTCGCCGGCGCCTCTGTCGTGGCGGCCGTCGCCGTCACGAGCCGCATGGCCGAGGATCCGGCCCGCGCGCCCGAGGTGCCGGCCGGCCCGGCCGGCGATCCGCTGGCGCGCGAGCTCGCCCGCTGCAAGCGATTGCGTCTGGCCGAAGCCGACGATGCGGCCTGTCGGGCGGTCTGGACCAAGAACCAGGACCGCTTCTTCGGGGCCGGCCGGAGCACGGAGGCACCGACCGGGTCCCTTCGTCCGGAGACGAGCGTCCAGTCTCCCGGGTCCCCGGACGACGAGCCAGCGCCATCGCCGTCCAACGCCGGGCCGTCGCGGCCCACGAGCCAGAGGGCAGCCGACTGACATGAACACCGGCATCATCGACCGCTTCACCGAGGTGTTCTCGCGCTACATCGATTCCGGCTTCGGCCTGCTCGGCGGCGAGGTCGCGTTCCTCGCCTCCACGTTGATCGTCATCGACATCACTCTGGCGGGCCTGTTCTGGGCGTCCGGCAATGGCGAGGACGTCATCACCCGCCTGGTCCAGAAGACCCTCTATGTCGGGTTCTTCGCCTTCCTCATCGGCAACTTCAACCGCCTCGCCGGGCTGGTGTTCGAGTCCTTCGCCGGGCTCGGCCTGAAGGCCTCCGGCTCGAGCCTTGCTGCCGACCAGTTCCTGCAGCCGGGCCGCATCGCCCAGGTCGGCATCGACGCCGGCAAGCCGATCCTCGCCGCTGCGGGCCAGCTCGTCGGCTACGTGTCGTTCTTCGAGAACTTCATCCAGATCGCAGTGCTGCTGATCGCCTGGTTCGTCGTGCTCGTCGCCTTCTTCATCCTGGCGATCCAGCTGTTCGTGACCCTGATCGAGTTCAAGCTGACGACGCTCGCCGGCTTCGTGCTGGTCCCGTTCGGCCTCTTCGCCAAGACCGCGTTCCTGGCCGAGCGCGTGCTCGGCAACGTCGTCTCCTCCGGCATCAAGGTGCTGGTGCTGGCCGTCGTGGTCGGGATCGGCACGACCCTGTTCAGCGAGTTCACCCGCGGCTTCGGCGGCGGCCAGCCGACCTTCGAGGACGCGATGGTGCTCGCCCTCGGCGCGTTGGCGCTGCTCGGCCTCGGCATCTTCGGGCCTGGGATCGCCAACGGCCTCGTCAGCGGCGGCCCGCAGCTCGGCGCCGGAGCCGCGGTCGGCACCGCATTCGCGGCGGGTGGCATCGGTGCCGTCGGCGCGATCGGTGCGCGCGCCGGTGTCGGCGCGCTCGCCGGTGCCGCGCGCGGCGGAGCCGCTGTCTCGGGAGGGGCCGTCTCGGCCTACCGGACGAGCGCCGCAGCCTCCGGCGCGACCGGCCTGAAGGCCGCGGCCGCCGGGGCAAGGGGCGTCGCCCGCGCCGGAGCCGCGGCCGTCGCCGATCGCTTCGGTGCGATGGTCCGGCCTTCTGACAGCGTTTCGTCCGGACAGGCCAACACGTCCGCCGGTCCCCCTGCATGGGCGCAGACCCTGCGCCGCCACCAGACCGCCGCCCATGGCGCGTCGGTCGCCGCGCATGCCGTCCGCTCCGGCGATCACGGCAGCGGTGGCAGCTCGATTCCCTTGTCGGAGGATCGCCGATGATCGCCTTCCGCCGTCCCTCGGTGCGTTACGGCCGCACCCCCGAGCCCGAGACCCCGTATCAGAAGGCCGGACAGGTCTGGGACGAGCGGATCGGCTCCGCCCGGGTCCAGGCTCGCAACTGGCGGCTCATGGCGTTCGGCACTCTCGCGCTGGCCGGGGGCCTTGCGATCGGCCTCGTCTGGCAGCACGCCCGCGGCGCCGTCACCCCCTGGGTGGTCGAGGTCGACCGGCAGGGCCGGGCCCAGGCCGTCGCTCCGGCGCTCGGCGACTACCGTCCGACCGATCCCCAGATCGCCTGGCACCTCGCCCACTTCATCGAGAATGTGCGCGCGATTCCTGCCGATCCGGTCATCGTCCGCCAGAGCTGGCTCGCGGCCTACGACTTCGTCACCGACAAGGGGGCGCTCGCCCTCAACGACCATGCCCGGGTCCACGATCCCTTCGCCAGGATCGGCAAGGTCCAGGTGACGGTCGAGATCGCGAGCGTGGTGCGCGCTTCGCCCGACAGCTTCCGGGTCGCCTGGATCGAGCGGCGCTACGAGAACGGCAGCCTCGCCGCGACCGAGCGATGGGTCGCCATCCTCACCATCGTGCTCGACCTGCCGCGCGATGCCGAGCGGCTGCGCAAGAACCCGCTCGGCATCTACGTCCATTCCCTCGCCTGGTCCAAGGAGCTCGGCTGATGCGGCCTCGTTCGCTCGTCCTCTGCGTCGTCTCCGCATGCCTGCTCGCGGGCTGCGCGACGTTCAAGCCGCCCGGGATCACGTATGACGATCCGCCGGAGCCTGCCTCGCTGGTCGCCGAGCCGCCGCGACCCGTTGAGGTGGTGGAGCTGCCGAAGCCGCTGCCGCTCCCGGGCCAGCTCAAGCCGCTTCCGGGCGGCAAGTCGCCGCCCGAGCCGCGCGATCCCCGCCAGCGGGTCGATCGCGCCAACACGGTGGCGCGCGTCGAGCCGAGCCGGGCCGGCTACATCAACGCCGTCCAGGTCTACCCCTTCTCGGAGGGCGCCCTCTACCAAGTCTATGCCGCGCCCGGACAGGTGACCGACATCGCCCTACAGGAGGGCGAGCAGCTCGTCGGCTCCGGCCCGATCGCGGCCGGCGACACGGTGCGCTGGATCATCGGTGATGCCGAGAGCGGCACCAGCGCGGCGAAGCGGATCCACATCCTGGTCAAGCCGACCCGGCCCGATCTCGTCACCAACCTCGTCATCAACACCGACCGCCGGACCTACCACCTCGAGCTGCGCTCGACCGAGAAGACCTACATGGCCTCGGTCTCGTGGGACTATCCGCACGATCGCCTGATCGCGCTGCATCAGCGCAACGCCGCGGCCGAGACGGCCGCTCCGGTCGCGACCGGGCTCGAGGTCGATGCCTTGCGGTTCCGCTACGTGATCGACGGCGACGCGCCGCCCTGGCGGCCGCTCCGCGCTTTCGACGACGGCAAGAAGGTCTACGTCGCGTTCCCGCGCGGCATCGGCCAAGGCGAGATGCCGCCGCTGTTCATCATCGGCCCGGAGGGCAAGACCTCGGAGCTCGTGAACTACCGGGTCCGCGGCAATCACATGATCGTCGATCGCCTGTTCGCGGCGGCCGAGCTGCGCCTCGGCGACGCCGGCTCCGAGCGCCGCGTCCGCATCGTGCGCACCGACGGGAGAGCCGGGTGGTGAGCGAGCGCGCCGACCATTCCTCTGGCACGAACGACCTCGCGGCGGAGCTCCGCCTTCGGCCCGAGCATCCGCCCGTCATGCGGCTCTCCCGCAAGGTGCTGGTCGGGCTTCTCGCCGGCGCGTCGATCGTCGTGTCCGGAGCGCTGATCTGGGGGCTTTCGCGCGACAAGCCCAAGCCGACCGGCGGCAGCGAGCTCTACAGTATCGAGCACAAGCCGCTGCCCGACGCGATCGCCGCCTTGCCTCGCGACTACGCGGCCGTCCCCAAGCCGGCTGCGTCGGCTGTCCCTGCCGGCGTGCCCCAGCTCGGGCCGCCGCTGCCGGGCGATCTCGGTCGGCCGATGCTCAGCGCCGGCGTCACCCCGCCCGACCCGTCGCACGCGGCGGAACCGGCCCAGCAGCGCTCCGCCCAGGAGCAGGAGGCGGCGCGCACCAGCCGGCTGTTCGCTCCGGCGAGCACGACGGTGCGGGCCACTGCGCCGACTGTACCGGCAGTCCAACCGGCGGACAACTCGCTCACACCGGCCGCGCGCTCGGATCCGCAGCCGCTCGACACGGAATGGGGCCAGAATCTCCAGGATCGCAAGCTCGCCTTCCTCAACGCCGCCGTCGACCGCAAGACCGTCAGCCCCGATCGCCTCGCGGCGCCGCCGTCGCGTCACG
Organism: Rhodoplanes elegans; assembly: GCF_016653355.1. GTDB lineage: Bacteria > Pseudomonadota > Alphaproteobacteria > Rhizobiales > Xanthobacteraceae > Rhodoplanes > Rhodoplanes elegans. Next base: position 50,398 of record NZ_NHSK01000076.1, read on the forward strand.
TCGTCCAGGCCGGCGCCGTGATCCCGGCCGCGCTGATTACCGGCATCCGCTCCGATCTGCCCGGCCAGGTCACGGCCCAGGTGACCGAGCATGTCTACGACAGCCCGACCGGCCGATACCTGCTCGTGCCCCAAGGATCGAAGCTGATCGGCGTCTACGACAGTCAGGTCGCCTTCGGGCAGGACCGCATCCTCCTGGTCTGGACCCGGCTCATCCTCCCGAACGGCCGCTCGATCGTGCTCGAGCGGCAGCCCGCCGCCGACCCGCAAGGCTTTGCCGGCCTCGAGGACGAGGTCGACCATCATTGGGGTCGGCTGTTCATGGCGGCCGCGCTCTCGACGCTGCTCGGCGTCGGCTCCGAGCTCGGCGCGAGCGACACCGAGAGCGAGCTGTTCCGCGCACTCCGGCGCGGCGGCAGCACCAGCCTGAACCAGACCGGCCAGCAGGTCGTTCGCCGCAATCTGAACATCCAGCCGACCCTGACGATCCGGCCGGGCTTCCCTGTCCGCGTCATCGTCAACCGCGACCTCGTCCTCGCGCCGTATCGAGGATGACATCGACCAAGTCCACCATGAAGAGGACCAGCATGGACAAGCTGAAGCTCTCGGAGCTGCTCGACGACAAGCCCGTCAAGCTCACTCTCGATCTGCCCGCCCAGGTCCACCGCGATCTCGTCGCCTACGCCGAGCTGCTCGGCCGCAACACCGGGCAGGCGGTCGAGCCTGCGCGTCTGATTCCGCCGATGATCGCCCGTTTCATGGCGACCGATCGGGCGTTCATCAAGATGCGAAAGGTGAAGTAGTCGGGTTGCTGTCGGTGCTGCGTCGTTTTGCGTGCTGAGCTTCGGCGAGGGGTGAGTTGGTCACCGCGCTTCGTTCAGGAGGCAAGACCCGCATCGTGCCTCGCCGCGCTGTTGACAGAAACGGCGTCCTATCGGGCTCGTTATGACCAGAAAGCAGGTCGCAGATCCTGTCATGCCTGACCGCGATTGGTCCCACCGCCAACGTCGTCCGGCTGCTGACAGCAGGCCTGAGGGTCATCTCGGCGACGATGATTTCCCACGCGTCGATCCGCGCGCGTTCGGCCTGTTGAAGGCAACCTACAGCGTCGCCGAGACCCTCGAGCTGCTCAGCATCGGCCGCACCTCGCTCTACGCGGCGATCAAGCGTGGAGACCTCACGCCGATCAAGTTCGGCAGGAAGACCCTGATCTGCGCCGTGGACCTCGCGATGTTCCTGGCGAGGTTGAAGGACGAAGCGGTTGCCTCCCACACTGCTGGGTTTCGACGACGACGAGTTTGACCCGAACCGTCGAGGGGTTCTCTGCAAAGTCGACTATCCCTATCGGCGTGCTATCGATGACTGCCTCATCGATCTCATCTTGTCTGTGCAGTCCGTTTCGGCAGCGACGCTGGACGACACGGAATCCAAAGTCTCAACCGACGATTCGCGGGGCCGTTTGTGGGTATCGCTACAGGCGTTCTGTTATCCGATTGCAATGTCAACGGAAAACGGAACTCCAAAATCCCACTCCCTCCGCCAGATACACCGCCGCAAACATTCTCCGGCCTGAAGCAGGGGGCTACAAGCTCCTGAAGTTTGGCATATTTTGCGCCTGGCTCCGGACTCACGAAGTGCCGAACCGGCCGTTCCGGTTCTCTGGGTGCTCGTTTTCTCCGAAGGCTCTGTACCTCGCCTCCGACATACGGAACTCGGAAAGCCCCGCTACGGAATAGCGATCTCTTCGAGCCTCTTTCATTTTGTTGGCAGGTTGTCTCGCTCACCGATTGCGAGGGCGCTGGCGCGCACCGGAGAGCGAGACCCGTGATGGCGACTTATGGCCGGGGACCGCCTTGGGCGCGCTGTTTCCTGTGGAGGGCGGGTTTCTGCTGTGGACTCGCGCCGCCGTTGCAAGATGGCTATAGCTTCCAGCCAGGAGCGAGTCGGTTTGCAGTGAAGAAGATCTCCGAGCAGCAGAGAATTGGACAGCAGGGCGTCCACCTTTTGGGGGTACGCCTGCTCTCGGTCGGCTTGAGCTTCCAGCCCAACGGACCGCTTGATGCCGGTATTGATGGGTTCCTCGAGTTGAGAGATCCGCAGAGCGGGGAGGTGCGGGCCCAATGGATCACCGCGCAGCTGAAAACGCAAAAAGAAGGGCGCTTAACCGAGGAGACGGACGAAACCTTCAGCTACATTTGCCGGCAACAGGATCTCGATTATTGGCTCGGCTCAAATGCACCCGTCGTCCTCTTCGTCGCCCGGTTGAGCGACGAGGGCATCTTCTGGAAAGCCATCCATACGTGGTTCTCGGACCCGGACCGACGACGAACGCGTAAGATCGTCTTTGACAAAACAACGGATGCGCTCAACGAGGCGGCTCTCCCGGGATTGGCGGCAACGGTCGCGAGCTTTTCGGCTCCCGGACGGATCGTTCCGTCGATGCGCAACGCTGAGACACTCGACCGCAATATCCTGAAGGTCGCCTTCCCGGCCAAGACGCACGTCGTGGAGACGTCCATGAGCTACTCCGAGATCCGAGAGGTGCTGGTTGAAAGATTCGGAAGCCCACCCGTCGACTGGATCCTCCGGGGCAAGCGAATTTACAGTTTCCGAGACATCTCGATGCCTCCCTTTCGCGATGTGATTGAAGAAGGAAGCGAAGACACGGTCGACACGCTCCAGTGGAGCGAATCGGATGGCGAGGTAACGCGGCGTCACTTCGTGGAATTGCTGAACCGCACGCTCAGCGAAATGGTACGCGAGCCGTTGGCCTACTGGCGAGGCGGTCGGTACCTCTTTTGGAAACTCGACAAAGGCAAACGAACCAGGAGCTACGCTTACCGATCCTTTCAGAAGCAGACATCTCGGGATGTCGTGAAGGCATACACGCGCAAAGGCGACGAGAGGCCATCCTACTTTCGGCACGATGCCTTTCATGCCAATTTTGTTCGGATTTCTGGAGACTGGTACTTGGCAATCGAGCCGACTTATCACTTCACGTCGGACGGGTACCACGAATTCCGATACGCTTCCGACAGGATGAGCGGCATCAAACGGTTGGAAACCAACCAAAGCGTTCGTGGGCATATTGGTATGTGGACGGCCTTCCTGGTCCGTCAGCCCGATCTCTTGCGTAAAGATCTGCTCGTTTTTTCGGCCCTTCCGGCACTTGCGTTGCCGTTCGGTGTCCCGGACGATCTTTGGCGTGAAAACGAGGAGGATGAGGAAAAAACGCGAATGGAAAGGGCCCAACTTGAGCTCCTTTGAACTTTCGCATGTTCCCGAACCCCTGCTCGAATTCGCCGCCAACGGTCGCCATGTCGACGTGCGCTTCGGCCTGATGGACTACGGTCCTGTCGATTTCTCGACCGAGCGGACGAAGGAAATCCGGCTGGGCGTCGTGGGCTCCTCCCAGACAGTCGGAAAGCTCGGCGAATGGCTGCGCCGCTGCGAGGGAGGTATTCCGGCCAAGAACAGCCGACAGCCGAACCTCTTCCCGGCTTTTCCGGGGAGCACGATCCTCGGTCCTTTCCGTTGTTCTTTCGAAATCGGTACCCGGCACGTGCGGACGATGTCGCCGTTGCTGATATCGCGCATTGTTTCGGAAAAGGACGACGACACGGCTATCGCTTTAGCTGTCGAGGCATTCACGAACGAAGTCAAGGATCTTGCCGAGCAGGACCAGCCGCCTCAGGTCGTGATCTGTGCACTTCCTGTGGAGGTGATCGAGCGGGTGAGCAACATGAGGATCATTCCACCCGACGACAGTCCGGCGGACGATTCCGAAGACGAGATAGAGGCCGAAGATGCGCCGGTAGTCGACAGGGAGATCGAAAACTTCCGTGGCGCGCTGAAAGCGGCTACGCTCGCGCTCCGCATCCCGATCCAGATCGTGTGGCCGACCACCTACGACAATGACGCCACGGTGAAACGAAAGCTCGCCGAACTCTCGACCCGGAAGGTACAGGACGAGGCCACCCGCGCCTGGAACTTCTTCTGCGCCCTATACTACAAGGCCGGTGGCACACCGTGGCGCATGGTCCGGGATCAGCGGGAGTACTCGGCCACGTTCATGGGCGTCAGCTTCTTCGAGGGGATCGACGGGACTTCACTCCAGACGAGTTCCGCTCAACTTTTCGACGATCGAGGTGAAGGGTTGATACTGAAGGGGGGGCCCGGTCTGAAGGACAAGACAGATCGGCAGCCATACCTTTCGGCTCTGGATGCCTTCAACCTGACCCGAACCGCGTTGCAGACCTACAAGAGGGAGCACGGAAACTATCCAGCCCGGTTGGTCGTCCACAAGACCTCGCGATTCCACCCGGAGGAACGCGAGGGCTTCCAGAAGGCCATCGAGCAGTCAGAGATCGAGATCGCAGACTTCATTTGGATGCCGCGAAGGTCGCCGGTCCGCCTCTTCCGGAATGGCGTCTATCCGCCGCTTCGCGGGACGGCAATGCGCCTCGACGACGAACAGACGATCCTCTACACACGGGGAAGCGTCGACTTCTTCAGAACTTATCCAGGGCTTTATGTTCCCAATCCGCTGTTGTTGCACGCGCAGCGCAGGGACACACCGGACTGGAGTTTCCTATTGAAGGAGACGTTGGCTCTTACAAAGATGAATTGGAACGGAACACAGTTCGACGGAGCGCTTCCGATAACGTTGAAGGCGGCTCGTCAGGTCGGCGATATTCTCAAGTACGTTCCGGACGGCACCACGCCGGACCCCCGCTATCGTTTCTATATGTAAGATTGGAAGGAGAGCTGATCAGGCCCTGTCGGTTCGCGACGGCGGGTGCCGCCATGGCACGAGGGACGGAAAGGCGCTTGCTACCATATCGTTGCTGCCGCGCGGCGCCACCTCGGCGACCACGGTCGATCTGATCCATCCAGCCCCCGTGGCACGGTGAATTTCGCCGTCGAGAGCGTGGCCTTCCTTCATGCCTTCGAACTCGGGTCGACCGGCGAGCCGGTAGCTTGGCAAGAATAGCCGCGACCGCGGCCGATGGCTGACTCTGAAAAAACAATTACCCGTGCTTGGCGCGCGCCTTCTGAACGACCTCTTCCGCCGTCGCGGGATTGGCAGGATGCCAGCTCAGGCAGAGCGGGGTGCGGACCTTGAACGGACGCAACGAGCCTTCGGTCGAGAAATAGAACTCGCCTCTCGACAGCTTGCCGATGTCGTCGGCGGTGCCGCCTTTTGCCGCCATCATCTCTTTCACGGCGTCTATCGTCGCCGACGCTCCCATACGGCCGTAGATGTGAGTCGTGCAGTTCGAGACGATCTTGTTGTCGAGGCCCTTCGGTGTCTGTGTCGCGAACAGCATCCCGAGACCGTACTTGCGCGCCTGCGCCGCGAGTGACAGCGCGCTGGCCTTGCACGCCGTGCCGGCTCCCGAGGGCGCGAAGTTCTGCGCCTCGTCGATCACGTAAAGGCATCCGGTCGGGCTCGGATGCTGCTTGATGTATGTGAACAGCGACATCTGCAAGCGGTTCACGAACGAGTCCCGCGCATCATCGCTCGCGAGCCCGGCGAGGTTGATCACCGAGACGCGCGTCTTATCGTTCGGACCTTCGAACAGGGCTTTCGGATCGAGGCTCTGGCCTTGCGACTGCAGGAGCGGGTTGGTCGCGATCGCTGCCAGCAACTGGTTCGCGATCTCCTGCGCCAATTTCGAGGCGTTGCCGATCTTGCTGACGTCCTCCGGCAGCTCGGTCAAAAGCGTAATGAGCTCGTCGAGCGTGCCGCCGCCGAATTTGGCGAATCGCCGCAATGCATCGGCGAGAACGCCCTGCTTGAGATTGGCCTTCTGACCGCCGCCCGCGAGATAAGGCGCGAGCGTGGCGCGCGCCATCTCGACAGCCTGGGTTCGCTCGTCCTCGGTCCCGGAATCCTGCTTGTCGCCGATCGCGGCGAAGTCCGGCAGCAGGTCGAGCGAGATCGGATTGCCGCTCGTGACTCCGGGCGTCCAGATCACGACGTCGGCGCAGGCGTGGTAGGCGTCGGCCTTGGCCATATCCTCGTCGCTCCAGGTCTCGGGCCTGACCGGCCAGGCATCGCCGAGGCGTGACAGGTCGTTGTTGGGGTCGAGGACGATCGACGGGATCCCGAGCAGCGCCGCCTCCTCGATGAGGCGGCGCAGCAGCACGGTCTTGCCCGATCCGGGTCCGGCGAGAACGGCGACGTGGCGCGGCAGCAGATCGGCCGCGAGAATGACCGGTTCTCCGAGCGCCCCGTGGGCATAGCGTCGACCTATGGGGATGAGGCGATCGGAACCTGCGGTCGTCTGCGGGGGCTTGGCCGGCTTCGTGGACCCCTTCGCAGTCGAAGCTCCGGCAGGTGCCGGTGGTGGACCCGGTTCAGAAGATTGCGGCGTGGCTTTCGGTTCGTCCGACGCGGTTTGAGGTGCGGGCCGAGCCTCATCCGGCTCCGGTGCACGAGACGCCAGGAACGGCGGTGGGCAGAGTCCGGCCTCCTTGAACAAAGGCGTTCCGAATAGCGGCTGCCTACGGCGGAGCCATGCGTCGAATCCGGGAAGCATCTGCACGTCCATTGCGGCCAACGCAACCAGGATTCGGAGGTCGTCCTCCCCGACCGCGACGAACTTGCCGCCGGCCTTCAGAAACTGTTGGACCAGCTCACCTGTGACCTTTCCGCCCGGCGCCTCACTGCGCCGGAGAATGAACAAGTGACGAAACTTCAGCTTGGTGTCGATACCAGACGCCGTCATCGCTGCCTTGAGGCGGGTCTGAAAGGCCCGAGGATTCGTGTGTTCGAGAATACGGAAGCAGTAGTGTTGCTCTCGGTCGCCCTCGCTGCGGAACGTGAAGGAGAGTCGTCCGTGCAAGGACGGACGAATTTGATCGGGGTCGCGCTGAACCGCCGAATCGATATCGTCGGGCAGGTCGTAGTGCTTCTCGAGCACCCGCAACGTCCGATCGAGCAGCTCCTGCAGCTTGTTCTCGCCTTCCGGACCGAGCAGGCCCGCTGTTTCCGCGGCCGCGAGCGCCCGCTGCAACACGAGATCGAGCCCATCGACCTTGTCGTCGTCTGGTGGACGATGCGATGCGCCGGGGTCGAACGTGTCACAGATCATGACTGTGCCCGCGGCAAGGCATGTCTGCTGGTGTCGGTCGCACGCCTTGAGAAGCTGGCGCGGCGAAAGCCCGACGCTGGACTCGAGAGCCGCGTCGGCGAACGGCCATGTCGGGTAAGGCGGCTCGAACCCACATGCGGTATAAGCGTCCGTCAGCCGAGCCGTCACCAGGGCACGCGCAGTCTCGGCGCTGCTCAGCGCACGAAGAGTCACGGGCGGCTTGTAGCGGTCTGTCATCGGGACGGCGGTCTTGTCCTCGAGGACCGTCCAGGTCGCCTCTAGGCACGAGATGACCGTGACGGCTCGGTGCTTGATGTCGTGAAGCTCCAACAGGCCCTGGGCGAGCGCATCCACGATCGATTGCGTCTCAGCTTTCTCGAGCCCGGCGTCGTTGTTTCCGGTTCGGGCTGCCGAGACGCTCGCGGTCACGATCGCGTCGATCTGGTCGACCGCAATGAGCGTCGGCCCGACCAGGCTCATGATCCAAGACAGTCCTTGGACCACCTTGATCGGCGAATTGTCCTCCTTGAACCCGAGCCGACGAATATCGTCCGCATCGAAGGTCATGCCCTGCAGCCATCCGTGCGCGATGCTGTGGCAATCGAGATCCTCGGAAATGAGCAGAATCAGGGCGGTGACGACGTCACGAAAACGGGTCGTTTCCTGCGGGTACCTGCTCGAGAGCGACGTCGTGAACAGGCGAACCAGTTCGAGAACGAGGTCGTGTGGCCGCCCCCTCCACCGTTCTGCGATCGCGGTCAGCTCCTGGTCGATATCGAGAAGCTTCGCGACGCGCAGGACGAGCCGGTCGTATTGTGTCGTTCCGTTCCAGACACGGACCTGAAGAGAGTTCAGGAATCCGAGCGCGACTGACGACCAGAAGTCCTTGATCCCGATGAAATCGAGAGAACGAACCATCCCTCGTTCTCCCACACCCGACGACGCAGCTCGCCGATCAGGTGCGTTTTTCCAAATCCGGCCGGACCGACGATGACCCGGCCCGGCGGCTCGTCGTCCGGATCGGTACAGCGCGTGCTCGTCAAGAAATACGAGACGATGTCGTCGACCGCTCGGTCGTTCAGGGACGCCACATGGTAAGGCGGATCTCGCCAGACGCTCTTGAGCTGGCGGACCCAATTGAAATTGGCCGAACGAAAGGCGTCGAGATCCCGGGTCATTGTTCGATCCAAAGGATATGGCGAGGCTCTCCGCCGAAATAGATCGCGGCAGCGCGATCGGACTCGGTGATCTCGGTCTTGTTGTCGAACGGATACAACGAGGCGTCCTGCTCTCGCTGCATTCGCTTCAGGGCTTCGTCGAGTGACGCCCGATCGATGCTCTCCAATCTCGCCCGAATATCGGACAGACGAGCGCGCGCATTGATCCGGCCACCCGTGGCCGCGAGATACGCCTGCCGGATGCGCGTGCGCAGTGCCTCGTAGTCGAGCGGGTGATCCGGCCCGACGGCCTGCTCGGCCGCGGAGCCGTGCGTGTTGCCCGGGGCTTCTTCGGGCCGGTCGGCGGGACTGGGCTCGAGCACGTCCTTCAGTGATAATTGTCGGCTGCTCATATGCCCCGACAAACGCGTCAACCATGCTTGCAGAATTGGTGCGGCGGCGGAAGCGCGGGCCGGGACGGCGGCGAGGTTCTGCTCTGCCCACTCGCGGCCGGCCTGGGTGACCGACAACCAGTGTCCCTTGACCATACGACCCTGGTCGTTGCGCGCTGATCGCATTTCGAGTTTTATCAGACCTCGTCCCACAAGCGCGGTGCGCGCGGCTTTGTCGTCGCCAGGAAGCATTCCCTTTTTCTCTAATGAAGATCGTGAAACGTCTCGGCCTCCCCCCTCGCCGAGGATGGCCCAGAGCAGCAGAACCTGCTTCTGCATGAGCAGCTCGGCCGGCGTGGGCTTCGCAACTGCCTTCTTCGGCTTCTTCCCCACCTCATCTCTCCTCGTTCAATCGCGACCTGCGCCAGCGCACGAGATCACGGATCTTCTCGAGCGCTCGCTCGAAATCCTGCACGACTTCGTCGTTGGCGAGCCGCAGGACGGTATAGCCGCTGAGTGTCAGTTCATAGTCGCGGTGCCGGTCGCAGCGAAATGCCCGGCGTGTCGAGTGGTCGGGATATCCGTCGAGCTCGACCACGAGCCGTCCTTCCGTCCATACGAGATCGCCTCGGAAACACGAGCCGCGCTCCGTGTGGACGGACCAGTTGAAGCGAAACAGCGACGCAAGCTCGTCGTCGGCACGAACCATGGCGGCGAGTCGCTGCTCGATCTCGCTCATCGGATGGGGACTTCCGCGCCAGGGTGCCAGCCACAGATCCGCCGGGCCTTGCGCTTCGTCGTTTTCGGGAGTGCAGATGTCTCGGCAGATTGATGCACTCACGCTGCGAGCGCCGTACAGAATACGGTCGAACGGCGAAATGTGCGGTGGCAGCTCGGATAGCAGGACGATCACGGCCGCGCGGGCGTTCTGGGCGATCCATTCCAGCGCATGAACCAGCGCGTCGGCATTCGGTCTCGCGGCGGCGGCGTTCGCATCGGCGACGAGCACGAGCCCGGCTCGGCAGATCGCGAGCGAAAGCTGAGCTATCTCGATCGCCGCCAGCATACCGTCGATGCGCGGTGGCCGGCCGGCGAGCGCGCATCGCGTGGCGGCTTCCGCCCAGACGGCGCTGGTTCCCGATACGATGGCCGCTGTTTCACGGGCGATCACGCCGGCAGCTTGCCGGCCAAGCGTGTCATTATTACAGCTCGCAAAGCTGACATCAGTGTACCACATCGGCCAAAGCCGCAAGGCGGCCTCGGCCATACGCGAGATCATGGCCTCTACATAGGCTTCGACGCTCGGGGCCGACTGCACGGACAGGAACAACGCTCGCCGATCGTCCGGGCCATGCGCTGATCCGTCGACGAGTTCGCGCAACGACGCGCTGTCGATCCCACTCAGGGTAAGGATCGCGCCGACGGGGGCCTCGAAGACGAATCGACTTGCATGCTCCGGCGCGAGAGTTTGCTCATAGCCGACGCCGGGTACGGTTGCCGCAAAGGCGGATCGGGGCTTCGACGAGGACAGGCCTGAGTTTGAGGATTCGAGCGGCGCCACTGCCACAGTGATCCGAAGTGAGAGTCGCGGAATTATAGGTACTCAATCGAGGTCAGCCTATGGATTAGTTGGCAAACAAGCAACCTGGGCAGAACGGCCGCTCGTGGAGGAGTCTTCACATAATGGGAAAATTAAATTTCACTATACAGCCTGGTCGCGGAAATTCGGCAGAAATAGCTCTGCCTGTTTAGCCCAGGTCGCCGGTAAAGGACGCATAAAGTAGGCGAGCGAAAACTCGGCAGTGCCTGACAGAATCGCTTCGACGATCTCGGGGGCGAGCAGGGTGAGTCGCAGGACGCGGCAGGCGTAGGATTCGTTGACCTTCTCGGCGCGGGCAATCGCGGTGATGGAGTGCGACTCGCCGTTCTCCAGCATGTGGCGCCAGCGATAGGCGCGCGCGAGCGCTTTTACGATGGCGGCATTGGTATAGCTGACCGGAGCCGATGACGAGTTCCAGCTGGCATGGCCCGCCGACGTCGCTGGACTGCGCGCTTGTTCGGAAGGTGCGGGCGGTCTTGAACCCGGAGCCGCGACCGGAACGATGATCAACTTGCGGCAGCGGCGCCGGCGGATCGTGAGCGGCACGCTGACTACGATCGTTTCACTGCGCCTGGTCGCCGATCGGTTCATTCGGCCGCCTCGGCTGAAGCACGAGTGTCGAGCTCGTCGAGCAGGCACGTCAGCCCGTCGGTACGGAGATGAATTTCGGCACCGGCGGCGCCGATATCAATGCGGTCGACCAGGAGGCGCACGAGGCGCGCCTGCTCGGCCGGGAACAGCTCGTCCCACAGCGTATCGAAGCGTAGGAGTGCGTCGCGGACGTCGGCCTCGGTCAAATCAACGACCGTCTGCTTCGCCTTGCGCCAGGTGCGCACGATGATCTCCGGAGCCCGCAGCAGCGTTCGGATCTGGCCGACGACGGCACGCTCGATCTCGGCAGCCGGTAAGCGAATGGGGGCATCCGGGTCGGCCCCCCGGCGCAGCACGCGGTTCGAAACGTAATAGCCGTAGAGACGGCCCCGACGCCGGGTGAAGCTCGGCGTCATCGCGGCGCCGTCCGGACCGAACAGGAGGCCTTTCAGCAAAGCCGGTGTCCGCCCGCGGTGCGCACCGGCGCGCTGTCGGGGGCTTTCCTTGAGGATGGCGTGCACCTTGTCCCACAGCGGTCGGTCGATGATGGCCTGGTGCTCGCCCGGATACGCGATGCCCTTGTGCACGGCCTCGCCCAGGTAGATCCGGTTGGTCAGGATCCGATAGAGGATGCCCTTGTCGATGAGCTTGCCGCGTTTGTTCCTGACGCCTTCGGCGATCAGCTCTCGGGCCAGGAGAGTGGCCGAGCCGATCTGAGCAAAACGTCGGAAGATCGACTGGACCGTTTTCGCCTCGGCCTCGACGATAACAAGCTTGCGGTCCTTGACGGCGTAGCCGAGGGGCGGCCAGCCGCCCATCCACATTCCCTTCTTGCGCGAGGCCGCGAACTTGTCGCGAATGCGCTCGCCGATCACCTCGCGCTCGAACTGAGCGAAGGAGAGAAGGATGTTCAGCGTCAGCCGGCCCATCGAGGTCGTGGTGTTGAACGACTGGGTGACGCTGACGAAGGTGACGTCGTTGCGCTCGAAAGCCTCGACCAGCTTGGAGAAGTCCATCAGCGAGCGTGACAGGCGATCGATCTTGTAGACAACGACGACGTCGATCTTACCCTGCTCGATGTTGGTGATCAGGCGCTGCAGCGCCGGGCGCTCGAGGGTGCCGCCGGAGAAGCCGCCGTCGTCGTACCGGTCGGGCACCAGCAGCCAGCCCTCGGACCGTTGGCTCGCGACGAAGGCCTCGCACGCCTCGCGTTGGGCATCGAGGCTGTTGAACTCCATGTCGAGCCCTTCCTCGCTCGACTTGCGGGCGTAGACCGCACAGCGCCCCTTGCGGATCACCGGCTTGGTCACGGTCTGCTCCGCTGTCGCTCGAGGCCGAAGAAGAGCCAGCCGTTCCAGCGCGTGCCCGTGATGGCGCGGGCGACCGACGAGAGCGACTTGTAGGGACGACCCTGGTACTCGAAGTCGGCGTCGCGCACCGTGACCGCGTGCTCGACACCCTGCCACTCCCGAATCAGGCGGGTGCCGGAGATCGGCCGGTTTCGATTGCTGGGTCGATGCGGTTTGGCCCGCGCACTCGCGAGCTGCTCGCCAAGGGCGCGGAGCCGCTCCTGGGTCTCGGGCTTCAGGCCGCCATAGGTGAGCTCCTGGATTCGGTACGCCAACCGGCTTTCCAGGAAGCGTCGGTTGAAGGGCGGCGGCTCGGTACCGAAGAGTTCGCGCCAGCGGGTCTTCAAGGCCGACGCCGGCATGGTCTTCAGGGCGGCGATCTGTGCGAGAACCGATGCGTTCATGGGACCGGATCCGAAGTATGCGGATCCGGATGACCGCTCCAAACAGGCGAGATGTCGAGCGAACTCTCTCCAAAGTCGGGAGACTTTCGACTGGACTCTTTGGCTCGAAGCCGGATCAGCCCGGCCGCCAACAACTCGGCGATCTCGTCGAGTCGATCGTGCCGGTCTTGGGGCGGGTCGTGCGCCATGCCACCAAGGATGACTGCAGAATCGGATTGTCCAGGGTTTTGAAGACCTTATGGGCCCCATAGGGCGCCGCCGCCGGCGATCGGACGTCCCCGTAGAACTCGCTTGTGGACAGATCGGCCGGACAGCCCCTCGGAGCGGTCGCCGGTGAGACAATTCCCCGTCACGGCGAATCAGCGCGGTCCGTCACCATGGCGCACGACCCGTTCACAGGTCCCGGCCTGAGCCTTGCCGAAGCGCTCGAACGACCAGCCGACATCGACGCCTGGTGCGCGAAGGATCGGCTGGAAAAAGCCTTGGCGGCAGCCGGGGGCCCGATTACGCCGGATGAGTTTCCGCGGCGGCGGGATGCTCCGGACGAGGAGACCTACGATCAGCAGTGGCGGGCAGCGGAACGGCGCAGGAGCCTGATGGCGGACCTGGACGATGCCCGCGAGCAGCTCCACCGGGAACTCGAATGCAGCATTCGCTCTACGCACGTGTTCGCCGTGGCTCGCGTGCCGCCCGACAGTCCCCGGCGTCTGTTGACCCATGCCGAATGCCGCAAGCTCAGGCTGTTCACGCTTCCGCCGCCGCCGGCGTGGGCCCCGGCGGAGCCTCCTTATGTCGCGGATCTCGGCTTCTATGGGCTGCTCGATCTCCCGGACGTCGCGACGCGGCTATCCGGAATGCGGCTCGCCGACGCGTTCCGTGAAGCGGTGCTGAACTGGCCGGAGCTGCAACACGTCATCGCGAGCAGCCATCTGGTCGGGCCGGTGCTGGACGGCCAATTCACCTTCGGCCGGCACGCCTGGCCGGTCACCATCGAGGACTGGTGCCTCGCCGACGTGTGGCTGGTCAGCCAGGGGTACATGCGGGAGGCCGGAGACTGGCATTACACGAAGAACGGGACCTACACGCTGGACGATGAAGCCGGAGGTCGGCTGACCGTGATCGGGCGCTACATCGGCGCGCGTGTCGCCCGCTTCCTCGAACTGCTTCGCACCGGCGCGCTCGTCGCACGCGATGGCGCGGTCACGGTGCCGACGTGGTGGTGGCAGAGGCCGAGCTTCCGCGTCCACTTCCCGAGGAGCCGTTTGTTCGAACAAATCGGCGAGGATCTGGTCGAAAGGTCGGGCGAGCTGATCGTGACAGCCGGATCGCCTCGGCTCGCGGCGTCGGCAGATGCGCCTCCGCCGTCGGACTCGCCGCGACTTTCTGACAAGAACCCCGGCGCGAACGGGCAAGGCGCGTTTCACGTGAAGCCGACCGAGCCCGACCGGGCACGATCACCAGCGGCGGAACGCGCGGCCGAACAACCCACACGCAAACATTCCGCGACCCACCAGAATATCGCTGTTGCAATCCGCATATTGTGGCCGGACGGCATTCCGAAAACTCTCACGGCCAAGGCGCGCAACTGGGAGATCATCGATTGGCTTGCAACAAACAGAAAAATGAACGTGAGCGAACGGTCGGTTTACCGGTACATCCAGCGAGACGGAGCACCGTAGCCGGACTGCAGGCGTCCGACTTTCGGGGGCTCCATCATTTATCATCGCGGCACGGCCGTCACCTCACGAGCGTGAGCTGTGACATGGCAGACTCTGTCAGATCCTGGCAGGTATCGGCAGTTCAATTTTGCTGAACTCGACGTCGTACGCGTGCATCGTGACTCATCGGAATCGATGTGGGTGAGAGCGATGAAGACGAACTCCACGATCTCGAGTGGCGACACGCTACTCGACGAGAGGCAAGCGGCCGAGCTGCTGAACCTCTCCTGCCGTACCTTGCAGGCTTGGCGAGCGGTCGATGCCGGCCCGCGGTTCATCCGGGCGGGCCGCGCCGTGCGCTATCGCCGGACCGACCTCCTCGCCTGGGTGGAGGCCAACGCCGTCGCCCCGACGCGCCTCGCGCCGGCCAGCCGGGAGGTGCGGTCATGATCCGGGCCGACGAGACGCGGCGCGCTGCCAGCCTCGGGCAGGCCGACCTACATGATCGCGAGCTCCGGGTGACGGCGCCGTCGAACGTCATAACGGTATGCGCGTCCTCAGCGGCAGGCGGCGACTCGCTCACGATTTCGATCGCGCTCCCGCCGGGGCGAGCACATCAGTTGACGCCTGCCGAACTCCACTCGATCGGCGACCAGGTGTTGCGCGTGCTCGTCACGCCGATAGCAACGAACCGTGCAGGATCACGAGCGGTTGCCGGTGCGACCGCGCCGGCCCGACGCCCGGTCCTCACCCAAAAAGCCAGCGTGGCTGCCGCCGCCGAGGCTATTCGAGCATTCATCGACGCGCAGTGTATTTTGGACAGGAACGCGTGGGAGCAGGCCAGTGTTCTGCGCGAGGCGTATGGGTCTTGGGCCTCCACGCGAAACTTGCCGCGCCTGGGCGGCAGGGTGTTCGGTATGGCTTTGGGCGCGCTGGGCTACGAGCGCCGAAAGTCTTGCAACGTTCTTTGGTGCGGGCTCCGGCTGGAGCGACGCAAGGATGCCCCGTGACGAGCCGACGAGACGGGAGACCGCCCAGGTCTCCCGCGCGAACTGCGCTCGATCAACGACGATGGTGTGCGCGTGTTCACCACGGTAACCCATCATCGGGCATCTGATCACGTGTGATCAGGTGATCAGGCTGGTCCTGTCGATCAGCTGTGTATCTGATCAGGTTCTCGTTGCCGTGCGGCGGGCGCAATTCGGGCGCGCAATGTGCTGTGGATAAGCACGGTCCGTCCAAGCCAGTGCTCTCATCGAGGCGTATCGTGTCCAGGCGTCCGAGTCGAGCTTGCCTGCGAGCAGGCCGACGTTCGGTCCGGCCCAGGTGAAAACGCTGCATGCCGCTGCAGGCGGGGTGCGGCGCATTATCGTATTGACCTCGCGATTGGCCGAACAGGGCGAGGTCTCCCAGGTCTCCCAAAAATGGGAGACCTGCCCTCCTGGCAAGCCCTTGTTTCAAAAGCGTTTGGGAGACCTTTCCGAAAATGGGAGGCATTTTCCATGTGCGCGCGTATAGGAAGCACACATGAGAAAATAAATTCAGATTTGTATCTCTCATATGCGCGTATACGGGAAACGTCTCCCAGTATCCCAATGCTATACATAAGATGTTGATATGAGCGCCAAAATTTGAAATGGGAGACCTTCAAAGACTGCGTTGGCGGGTATCCCAAGGGTCTCCCAAAGTGAGAAATTGTCATTGAGCGAGAATCGCTAGCCGCTCCGGCGCTCATCGAGCCCGGCCGTCGTCCTCGGCATGCGCGATGCGGCCTGAGCGATGTCCTGACTCGCGTCGGATCCTGGAGCATCCGCGTTCTGTGACGCCAGGGCCCGACCACAATGGGTCGTCCGCGGCCAGAGAAGGCCGCCAGTGCGGATCCTCGATCGCGGGGTCCTGAGGGTAGCGCTCGGAAGATCTGCGCACCAGATCACGTCTGGCGCCGACTACGGGGCATCAGCCGCCTCTCGCGTCTGCGTGTCAGCTCGTTCGAACGGATGTGGCCTCCGATGTACCTCGGTCGACTTTGCGCGATCAGGCGAGTGCCTGTCCGGATGGGGGTGGGGGGTGGCGAATCTTGCCGGCAATTCGCCTCGCGACCGGTGGGCTAAGCGCGCGCGTGATGCCGCGAAATTCGGAAGTATTTTTTTCAGCACGCTTCGATCAAACGATCTGATCAGCGGGGCGGAGTGGCCGAGAGGCACTGCCGAGCAACTCAGTGGAAATACCGGATCGAGTTGAAGGTTGTCGCTGACGCTGACGCAGAGGCTGCCGTGCTCCGGTTTTCCCTCTTCCGCGCCCGCAAGGGCCGG
Organism: Rhodoplanes elegans; assembly: GCF_016653355.1. GTDB lineage: Bacteria > Pseudomonadota > Alphaproteobacteria > Rhizobiales > Xanthobacteraceae > Rhodoplanes > Rhodoplanes elegans. Next base: position 66,960 of record NZ_NHSK01000076.1, read on the forward strand.
GCCTACGGCTTCCGCTTCCGTGACTGGAACGACTTCGAGGCGGCGGGCGAGCCGCTCGGCGCGACGGCCGAGCCGCTGGTGTGGCAGCTCTTCAAGCAGTACGTGTCGGGATCGTCCGCCGAGCAGCGGGTGATCACCAAGCCGGTCGCCGGCTCCGTCGTGGTGCGGATCGGCGGGACCCCGGTCGCGGTCACGGTGAACCACCTCAACGGCAAGGTGACGTTCGCGGCGGCGCCCGGCGCGCAGCCCTATGCCGATTTCCAGTTCGACGTGGCGGTCCGGTTCGACACCGATCACCTGCCGGTGGTCGCGGTCGACTACCACATCCATCAGGTCAGCTCGATCGTCGTCGTCGAGATTCGCGCATGAAGACCGCAACGGGTGCGCTTGCGGCGCACATCGCCGGCGAGGTGACCACGCTGCCACCTGCTGGCGGTTGGAGCGGACCGACGGCTGGGTGCGCGGCTTCACCGACCACGACCAGCCGCTCGTGATCGACGGGCTCACCTATGTGGCGGCGACCGGGTTCCTGCCGAGCGCCATCAAGTCGGGCTCGGATCTCTCGGGTCGACAACCTCGACGTCGAGGGCTTTCTCGACGACGACGCCCTCACGGCGGAAGACCTCTCGGCCGGGCTGTTCGACGGGGCCAGGATCGACATCTTCCTCGTCAACTGGGCCGACCTCGCCCAGGGCCGGTTGCTGCTGCGCCGCGGTTGGCTCGGCGAGATCAAGCGCGCCGACAGCCGCTTCTCCGCCGAGATCCGCGGGATCGCCAACCGCCTGCAGCAGTCGGCCGGCAAGCTCTATTCCCGGCTCTGTCGCACCGATCTCGGCAGTGCCGAGTGCAAGGTGGCGCTGGCGCCGTTGATCGACACGCTCGCCGTCACGGCAGTCGCGAGCGGCGACAGTTTCACGGTCGGGACGGGCCGGCCGACGGGCTTCTACACCTTCGGGGTCTGCACGTTCCTCTCCGGCGCGAACGTCGGCGCTGCGACCGAGATTCTCCAGCTCAACGGCCAAGCGATCCAGCTGTTCACGCCGATGCCGCGTCCGATGGCCGTGGCGACCAGGTGCGGCTGGTCGCTGCCAAGGCGGACGCCGAGGCCTAATCCAAGGCGCTCGCCGAAACGAACGACACCATGCGGATCGAGGTGGCGTCCGGCGACGTCGTGCAGCGCTGGTGGCGGCCGATCTATGCCTTCGAGCTGACACTCGAATGCGCGGTCTGCTGGGCGCTCGCGACTTGGGCGGTCAACGCCTTGGGACTTCTCTCGCTGTACTGGGGCCCGCGCTTCGGCGTCCTCGGCGTGTACGTCAACGGCCGCTCGCGCGAGAAGAAGGCGGCGCTCACCGGCCAGCCCGCCCCGACCGCGATCAATCCCCTCGTAAAGGCTGCGGCCCGGAAGGTGCGCGATGACCATTCTCTCCGAACTGGCCGACGTGGCCTGGCGCGCCGTTGCCGGCCTCCTTGCTGTTCCTGCCGTCCCGCTCGCCGGAGCTCGACCCCGTCGGAAACGTCTGGCAGTCCCTGCGCGGCAACTGGCTCTCGACCGTGTCTTCGACACCTACGACGAGATCGTCGACGCCGCTTGCGACGCTTGGCGACGCCTCGTTGCCCAGCCCGCAACCATCGGGTCCATCGGACCGCGGGCATGGGCTCACATCGTTCAGCCGTCAGGGCCGTCGGTATTACAGGCCTGAAGCACGCGGAGCGCCCGGGGCCGTCTTGGGTCCCATCGGGCCTCCGGAGCTCCACCCCGGGGGGTCAGAATCGACGACTTCGAAGGCTCCGGGAAAGGCTTGCGCTGGACCGCCGACGTCGCACGGCTTCTGTTTCGATCACCTGATCTCTCCAGCCGGGCGGCACCAGCGCCCGCCAGCGTCAGGCCCTGCGCGTCTGGCGGCGCTGCATGAACAGGCCGTAGGTCGCCTGCAGGTGCAGCCGCATGGCGGCCTCGGCGTAGTCCCGGTTGCGCTGGGCGATCGCCGTCGCGATGTCGCGGTGGTGCTGCAGGCTGCGCAGCAGCTCGACGTCGGTGTAGAAGTAGAACGAGCCGATGATCACCGGCAGGTCCAGCAGGTTGTCCAGGATGGTGCGCAGCCGCGGCGAGCCGGCGGCGATCACGACGGCGTGGTGGAACTCGGAGTTGGTCCGCTGGATGTCGGCGATGCGGCCCTTGCCGGTCGAGGCGATCGCCGCGGCGAGGCGGTCGTTCAGCGCCTCCAGCCGGGCGATCTGCTCGACGGTGGCGCGCTGCGAGGCGAGGCCGGTGGCGCGCGCCTCAAGCAGGAGCCGCAGCTCGAACACCTCGATGATGTCCTGCTCAGTCCATTCCGCGACGAACACGCCGCGGTTGGCGGCGGCCACCACCATGCCGTCGAGGGTCAGCCGCTTGAGCGCCGCCCGCACCGGCGTGCGGCTGACCGCGAGGTCGGCCGCGATGTGCTCCTCCTTGAGCTGGGCACCGGGGACGAAGTGGCCGGCCATCAGGCGCTGCCGCAGGATGGCGTAGACCGCGTCGGCGACGCTCCGGGGCTCCGGCGGACCGGACGCGTCCGGCGGGCCGGGCGCGTCCTCCGGCACCGGCAGTCCCGCGCCGGCCGGCCGTCCGCTCTGCCGCGAGGCTCGCATGGTGGTCGTGTCGTCCGTGTCGCCCGGTGCGCCGCGAACGGCCCCGTCCGGCGGGGCCATCCTCCGTCGCGCTACCGCCTAACAGATCGGTCGGCCGACCGGAAGAGGCGCGCGGCTCAGTCGACCACGCGGCAGCCCTTGGCGGCCAGGGTCTTGTCCACCCAGGCGCGGTCCCAGCGGTCCTGCTCGATCTCCTCGCGGGTCTTCTCCTCGTCGCGCATCTTGGCCCGCGAGGTCGCCAGGATGTCGGGCGCGTCGGCCGGCGCGATCACCACGACGCCGTCGTCGTCACCGACCACGATGTCGCCCGGATGGACCGTGACGCCGCCGCAGGAGACGACGCCGTTGATCTCGCCCGGCCCTTCCTTGTAGGGCCCGGCCGGGGTGACGCCGGCGGCGTAGACCGGGATCGGCAGGATCTTGAGGGTCGAGAGGTCGCGGATCGCGCCGTCGATGACGAAGCCGCCGATCCGGCGCCGCATCGCCCAGCGAACCATCAGCTCGCCCATCAGCGAGTTGGCGGTGTCGCCCTGGCCGTCGACCACGATGATGTCGCCCGGCTCGGCGAGATCGAGCGCCTTGTGGAGCAGCAGGTTGTCGCCCGGCCGCGCCTTCACGGTGAGGGCCGGACCGAGCAGCGGCACGCTGTTGACCGGGCGAATACGCGCCGCGACGCAGAACATGCGGCTCATGTTGTCGGCGATGTTGGCGACCGGAAGGCCTGCGAACCCCTCGACGAGATCGCGGGGCGGCCGCTGGATGCAGTTGGTGATGCGAAAGCCGACGGCAGGCATGTGGTGCTCCGTTGTGAAGGATCGATCGGGTGTCGGTGGACGGTCGTGCGAACCTCACACGACCGGGAAGCGCGGCGGCCGGCCCTCCAGCACGTCGAGCACACCGGCGGCGACGTCGCGGCCCATGCGCGACAGCGCCTCGGTGGTGGTGCCGCCGATGTGCGGCGTGGCGACGAAGCCGGGAAGGCCGAGCAGCGGATGGTCGGCGGACGGCGGCTCCGCGACGAAGACGTCGCTCGCCGCGCCTCCGATGCGGCCGGCGCACAGCGCCTCGTGGAGCGCCGTCTCGTCGATCACCCCGCCGCGCGCCGTGTTGACGAGCAGCGCGCCGGGCTTCATCGCGGCGAGCTCTGCGGCGCCGATCAGCCCGCGGGTGGCCGGCAGCAGCGGCACGTGGACCGTCACCACGTCGGCGCGCGCCAGCAGCTCCGGCAGCGTCGCCACGCGGATCGCGCCGGCGTCGGCGAACACCTCGGACGCCACCCCCGGATCGAAGGCGACGACCGTGGCGTCGAAGGCGGCGCGGACCAGCGCCGCGACGCGGCGCCCGATGGCGCCGAAGCCGACGACCCCGAAGGTCTTGCCGGTCAGCTCGGTGCCGATCCGCTCGGCCGGCGACAACGGCGTGCCGGTGCGCAGTCTGCGGTCGGCGAGCGGAATGCGGCGCGCCAGCGCCAGGGTCAGCCCGAGCGTCAGCTCGGCGACCGAGCAGCTGTTGGCGTCCGGCGTGGAGACGACGCGCACGCCGTGGGCGCGGGCGGCGGCGAGATCGATGGCGTCAACCCCGGCGCCGTGCTTGCCGATCACCTTCAGAGTCGGCGCCGCGGCGGCGATCTCGGCGGCCGTGACGCCGGCCGCCCGTACGATCACGGCGGCGGCGCGTCCGACCCACGGGATCTCGCGCGACTGCGGCAGCGCCACCACGGGGACCCGCTCCGCCAGCAGGGCGATCGCCTCGGCGGCGACCGGCTCCAGCACGAAGACCTCGTTCATGGCACCGCCTCCGCGGCGGCGAGCGGCCGGTGCGAGACCGCCGGGAAGGCGACGCCGTGACGGGCGGCGAGCGTCTCCAGCAGGCGCACGATCTCGGCGGTGAGCGGGATGCCGCTGCGCAGCCGCTCGTCCTGCAGCCGGGTCTCGATCTCGCCGGGCATCAGCACCTCGGCGTGGCCGGCGGCGCGTTTCGACGCTTTTAGGGTGGTGATCATGTCGTCGACGCGGGCGCGGAACCGGTCCATGTCCATGAACCGCGCCACGTCGAGGCAGAGGAAGAAGTGGCCGAAATTGGAGACCCGCTTGAGGTCGCGGTAGAAGTCGGGCACCTCCTGCAGCGAGTTCGCTCCGGACAGGCGGCCGGCGAGCAGCTCGACCAGCATGGCGAAAGCCGAGCCCTTGTACTCGCCGAACGGCAGCACGGCGCCGATCAGCGCGGCGTGCGGATCGGTGGTCGGCGCCCCTTCGGGATCGAGCGCCCAGCCGGGCGGGATCATCTCGCCGCGCTGCGCCGCGAGCAGGATCTTGCCGCGCGCCACGATGCTGGTGGCGAGATCGGCGACGATCGCCGGGTAGCGTCCCGTCGGCATGCCGTAGCCGAGCGGGTTGGTGCCGAACAGCGGCTCGCGGCCGCCCCACACCGCCATGGTGGGCGGCGCGTTGGAGCAGACGAAGGCGAACATGCCGCGCGCCACCGCCTTGGCGATGTAGTAGGCCGTGGTGCCGAAGTGATTGCTGTGCCGAACCGTGACGGCGCCGAGCCCGGTCGCCGCCGCCATCTCGATCGCCTCGCCGATCGCGGCCGTGCCGACCACGGCGCCCATGCCGTTGTCGCCGTCGATCGTGCAGGCGGCCGCCCCGGTGCGGTCGATGGTGATCCGCGGGTGCGGGTTGAACAGACCGCGCCGCAGCCGCTCGGTGTAGATCTCCATCCGGGTGACGCCGTGGGAGTGCACACCGCGCAGATCGGCGACGACGAGATTGTCGGCGACCGTGGCGGCGGCATCCGCCGGAAGTCCAGCGTCGACGAAGACGTCGGCGCAGAACGTCCGCAGGGCGCGCGCTTCGATCCAGGTGTCGGCCGACGCTTCGGTGACGTACTGCTTGGACATGTCGAGTGCTCGGTTTCGGGGCGTCGGAAGCCGGCCCACGGAGCCTCCGCGGGGGCGTGACGACCGTCGGCGCATCCGCGGCCGGGCGGACCGGAGCCCGCCCGGCCGGCATCGCCTATTTGACGTTCCAGGGGGTGTCCTTCCACATCTGCTGCAGGTTCGCCTCGACGCCGGCGAGCTCGGCGGCGTACGCGGCCGGCGGCAGGAACCGCATCGGGGCGTAGATCCCGGCGACCTTGGCGACGAACTCCGGATCGGCCGCCGTCTTCGCCACCGCGTCGACCAGCCGGTCGCGCAGCTCCGCCGGGATTCCCTTCGGCGCGCCGACGCCGCGCATCGACGCGAACACCATGTCGAAGCCCTGCTCCATGAAGGTCGGCGTGTCCTCGGCGATGTTGACGCGCTTGACGCTCATCTGGCCGAGATTGCGGAACGGGCTGCCGCCGGCGACGTACTGCTTGGCCTCGCCGATGTTGATGGCGCCGAGGACGATGTGCTTGCCGACGAGCGCATTGCGGACCGCCGAGGCGCCCGCGAACGGAACGTGGGTCAGCTTGGTGCCGGTGAGCCGCTCGAACGCCATCATGGCGAGATGGTCGTCGGAGCCGACCCCGGTGGTGCCGACCGTCACGGCCCCCGGCTTCTCCTTGGCGTAGGCGACGAGATCCTTCAGCGACTTGATCGGGCTGTCGACGTGCACCGAGAAGCCGCCCGGATCGTCGAGCAGGTTGCCGAGCAGCTCGTACTGGCGCCAGTTGAACTTGGTGGTCCGCTCGATCGGGATCGACAGCACGTTCGGCGTGTTGAGGAAGCCGATCGTGTAGCCGTCGGGCGTCGATTCGGAGAGCGCCGTGAAGCCGATCTCGCCGCCGGCGCCGGGACGGTTGACGACCGCGATCTTGGCGCCGCCGCCGATGTACTTCTCCAGATAGGTGGCGAGGACGCGCGCGGTCAGGTCGGTGGAGCCGCCGGGCGCGTAGGCGACGATCATGGTGATCGGCTTCTCCGGCCAGGCCGCCCGGGCCGGGCCGGTGCCGAGCAGGGCCGTGGTGGTTCCGGCGAGGCCCAGTTCGAGAAATGTCCGCCGCGTCGCGATCATCGAAGTTCCTCCAGCTCGTTTGTCTCGTTGGATCGGTCAGGCGCGCAGCACCTGCCGTTTTCGCTTCAGGGTCGGCACCAGCGCGGCGAGCAGCAGCAGCGCCGAGACGCCGAGCATGCCGGCGGCGATGGGCCGCGTGACGAAGACGGACGGGTCGCCCTGGGACAGCAGCAGGGCGCGGCGCAGGTTCTCCTCGAACATCGGCCCGACCACGAAGCCGAGCATCAGCGGAGCGACCTCGCAACCGAGTCGGCGGCAGACGTAGCCGAGCACCCCGAAGGCGGCCATGAGACCGACCTCGAAGACGCTGTTGTTGAGCGAGTAGGTGCCGATCGCGCAGAACACCAGGATGATCGGGAACAGCACCGAGTAGGGCACGCGCAGCAGCCGCACCCACAGGCCGATCAGCGGCAGGTTCAGCAGGACCAGCGTCACGTTGCCGATCAGCATGCTGGCGATCATGCCCCAGAACAGCGCCGGCTGGGTGGCGATCACGGCGGGCCCGGGCTGGATGCCCTGGATCATCATCGCGCCGATCATCAGCGCCATGATGGCGTTCGGCGGCACGCCGAGGCTGAGCATCGGGATGAAGCAGGCCTGCGCGGCGGCGTTGTTCGCCGATTCCGGCCCGGCCAGTCCCTCGATCGCGCCGCGGCCGAACTCCTCCGGCCGGCGCGAGACCTTCTTCTCCAGGGCGTAGGAGGCGAACGACGCCAGGGTGGCGCCGCTGCCCGGCAGGATGCCGAGCAGGATGCCGAGGATCGTGCCGCGCAGGCTCGCCGGCCAGGCCCGGGCGAAATCGGTGCGCGACGGCCACAGCCGGCTGATCTGCGCCGTCGTCTGGCCGCGCCCGCCGGTCTCCTCCAGGCTAACCACCACCTCGGCGAGGCCGAACATGCCCATCGCCAGCGGCACGAAGCCGATGCCGTCGTAGAGCGTGGTGACCTCGAAGGTGAAGCGCTTTTCGCCGGTCGAGATGTCGATGCCGACGCAGGCCAGCAGCAGACCGAGCAGCACCATGGCGATAGCCTTGGGGATCGATCCGCTGGCCAGCACCACGGCGCCGATCAGGCCCATGGTCAGCAGCCCGACATACTCGGCCGGGCCGAACATCACGGCGATGTCGGCGAGCGGCGGGCCGGCGAGCGCGATCACGAAGGCGGTGGTCAGGCCGGCGAACAGCGAGCCGAGGGCGGCGACGGCGAGCGCGGCGCCGGCGCGGCCCTGCTGCGCCATCGCGTAGCCATCGAGGCAGGTGACCACCGAGGAGGCCTCGCCCGGCAGGCGGACCAGGATGGCCGTGGACGAGCCGCCGTACTGCGCGCCGTAGAAGATGCCGGCGAGCATGATGAGCGAGCCGGTCGGCGGCAGATAGAACGTCACCGGCAGCAGCATCGCCACCGTGGCGGTGGGGCCGAGCCCCGGCAGCACGCCGATCAGGGTGCCGAGCAGGGCGCCGACGAAGCAGAACAGGAGGTTGTCGGGAGAGATGGCGATCCCGAGCCCGTAGGCGAGATTGGTGAAGACGTCCATCAGAACGGCCACGCGTTCAGGGGCAGCTTGGCGCCCCAGATGAAGATGGCGACACACGCGAAGGACAGCACGGTACCGACCACCAGCGACTGCAGGACGCGGGGACGGTCGCACGCGAAGGTCGACAGGAAGACCGTGAGCATGGTGGCGAAGACGAGCCCGAGCCGCTCGACCGTGAAGGCGAACAGGACGACGCAGGCCGTGACCACGACCAGCGGCCGTAGCGACGCGATCGACGGCAGCCGGCCGCGCTGCCGCAGGCCCTGCAGCAGCACGATCAGACCGAACAGGATCAGCAGCGAGGAGACTAGCGTCGGCACGAAGCCGCTCTGGATCTCGCCCGCCCGCCACACCGCCATCTGGCGCGAGAAGACGAGGCCGAGGGTCCCGATCGTGACGAACAGCGCACCGGCGGGAAGGTCGGTGCGGTCCTCCACCTCCGCGGGGAATCGGTCGGAGTCGGTCTCGTCCATCGTCGCCTCCCTGAAACGTCCCCGGTCGAACGCCGGGTCTGCATCGTCGGCGCGCGGCGCGTGCGCCGCGGACGGAGGTCGTGGCGTCAGGCGGCGTCGCCGCACCGGTCGGCGGCACGCGGCGCGGGGTTGGCGCGGCCGCTGTCGGCGACTACCGACAGCCACGACAGGGCCGCGTCGGCGCCCGCCGGCTCGGCGGCGGGGGGGAGTTCGTGGAGGGCGTCGGCGGTGCGGGCGAACAGCGCCCGCACGCCGGGCGTGACGCAGGGCGCGACCCCGGCCAGCAAGAGCTGGTCTTCCGCCTCCTCGACCTCGTGCAGGCGCCGTTCCGCGTGGAGAACGTGGGTGCGCACCAGCATCTCGAGGAAGGCGCGCAGCGGCGCGGCGTCGAAATCCTTGAGGTTGTCGTGCAGGGCGTCGACCAGCTTCAGCCGGCGGGCGAGCACGAAGGTCTCCACCGTGAGCGCTTCGAGGCCCTTCATGAAGATGCTGCGCAGCAGCTTCAGGGTCACGGCGTCGCCCGCCTCGCCGGTCAGCACCGTCACGGGCGCCTTCACGGCGGCGAGCAGGTCGCGCAGATCGGCGGCGCCGTCGCCGGCGCAGATCAGCCCGGTCTCGGCCCGCTTGAGCGAGATGCCGCCCATGATGGCGACGTCGACGAAGCGCACGCCCGCCGCCTGCGCGGCGACCGCGGCCGCACGGATGTCGTCCGGCGAGGCCGTGGTCATGTCGGCGAACACGGTGCCGGGCCGCAGGAACGGGAAGCTGGCGCGCGCCACCGCCAGCGCCTGCCCGCCGGTGACGGCGGACAGCACCAGATCCGCCCCGGCGAGCCACGCCCCGGGGGCGTCGTGCAGCGGCGCGCCGATCCGCGAGGCGAGGTCGCGGGCCGCCTGAGACGGGTGGGCGTCGCAGAGATCGGAAACCGAAATGCCCGCCTCGGCGAGCGCAGTGACGTAACAGCGGCCGACTTCGCCGCAGCCGACGACAACAATCCTCATGCCCCGGCCTCCTTAATGAATGATACAATCACAGTACAATTCGTGCGTCGCGTCCAGTGCTCGTCGCATCCGGATTGTTGCGGACGCGACCTGCCGGCGCGACGCGAGACGGGGACCGCGAGCTCCGGCCGACGTCCGGGCCGCTCAAACGAGTTGAGCACACCGGAAGTCAGCTCTATTTATCGCCGATAATTGCAGGGAACTCAGACCCTGGAAGCGGCCGGCGCGACGGGCGCCCGACGGACGAGCGGCCGCTCGGGCCTGTCGGCCTCCCTGAGCGCGCCACCGCCGGGACGGGCCGCGTCCCTGACCGGCTGCGACTGTGTACTTAGATTGTATCCGCGAGCGATGCCGGTCGAGCCCGTCAGGGCTTCGAAAAACTCGAACCAGACGTCAGCTCGATGCACATCAACGCCCACCGCTCGGCGGCGTGTGGAAAAGGAGGGGCTTCCAAGCAGCCAATCGGCCGTTCACGCGGCGGGCGAGCGACGATAATGCACACGCTGGCGCGCGAAGCACGGTCTGCACGACAGGAGCGTCCGCAACATCTCCGAGGAGGAGCTGCAGGACATCTACCGCGGGAACTACTAGGTCCCGATGGTCGGCGACGCCTGGCCCAAGGGGCCCGACCAGATCGTATTCGACACCGCGGTCAATTCCGGGACCGGCCGCGCTCCGCAGATCATGGGCACCGCCATCGGCGTCGCCACCAGAAACCCGCAGGAGCTGGCGGCGCTCGCGTTCCGCTCCGCCGACACGGTCGGCATCGTCAAGCGCGCCTGTGCCCGGCGTGCGAGCTTCTATCGGTCGCCCGCGAGCGCGGCCGCATAGGCCCTGGCCCGCTCGCCATGCCGCCGCCAGGCCCAGACGAGCGCCAGCGTGAGCGCGACCGCGCCGCCGGTGAAGACGTCGGACAGCATAGGCGCCGCGAGGGTCGGCGCGAACCGGAGACTTTCTGCGAACAGGACGGATCGCTATGCCTGATCTTGGGCATGTTGCACAATTGGCAGGGCCGATGCAGATCAACGCCGAGCTCGCGAAAATGTTATGTACGTCGTAACGCATTTAACGCCGTGCTGATCCAGATCAACGATGCGGTCGGTTGAATGTGTGCGTGATCAGTTGCTGAATTTGTTCCCTCCATCGGGAGGTGCGCCATGCGCACCGGCTTGGATCGCGCCGAGCTGTTCGAGGAGAGGATCGCGACCGACGCCGTCGGCTTCGCCGAGGCGACGATCGCCGGGCTGCTCGCGTTCGTCGGCTCCAGCACCGCAGCGAAGCGCAAGCTCGGCCTGAAGGCGGTGAGCCGCCGGGCCGACGGTTGGCCTGCATGGTATGTCTGGTTGGCGGGGCGAACCGACGCCTTCGAGATCGTGTTGGTTCCCTCGGACGGCGACGGCGCGACGGGCGTCGATGGGATCGAGCTGGCGATCCGCTGCTTCCCCGATCCCGCCGACGAGACGCTGTTTGCGACCTTCACGGACGGGGAGCAGGAGGCACGGATTTCGGCCCTCTTCGATCGGACCGGCACGCCCGCCGTCGGCGCGGCCGGCGATCTCGATCCGAGCCTCTATCACGTCGGCACGATCGGTCTGGTGCCGCGGGCCGGCGGCTGGGTCGACCTCACGCTGTCGACCCAGGACGTCTGGTGCGAGATCGAGACGTCGGCGTGCGGACCGCGCCGGCGCCGGTCGGTCCCCGGGACCGCCCTGTCGGCGCCGATCGTCGATCTCCTGGTCTGCGCCCATGCCCTGGTCGGCCGGCAGCCGCCGGCGGCCGTCGAGATCCGGTCGGCGCCGGGCCTCGTGTGGCATCTCGGTCCCGGTGACAGCGCCACGGTCCGTCCGGACCCGGACCTGTCCGCCCTCGAGATCCGCGTGACCGGGCTGCCGCGCTTCGGGGTTCCGGTCGATCGGCAGAGACGGGCGGCGGCCCGGCTGGACGACGCTGCGGGCGGCCGATTGCTGCTGTGGCCCGCCGGACCGGAGCGTCCGCCTGCGGTCGCGCCGTTCGATCTCGCCGCCTGGTGGGACGCCGCCGGGTGGCGACTGCCGCCGATCGGGGCCATGTGCGGCTGCCATGCGGGCGAGGTCGGCGTCGCCGGACCCGACGAACGCGACGAGCCCGCGTCGTCTCGTCCCACGGTCCGCCAGGGAGGTCGCGCATGAGCGCCGACCCGGTCACCCGCCGTGCCTTCCTCGCCTTCCGGCTCGCCGGCGCGCCCGACCGGGAGCCCCGCGAGGAGACCGCCCCCGAGACCCCCGACGACCCCTTCGCCTCCTACGACATCGCGTGTGCGCTGGTGAACGAGGCGCGACCGTTCCTCGCCGACGAGGCCCGCCGGTACGAAATCAGCATGGAGAACCGAACCGACCTCGAGATCTGTAAGGCGATCTTCGCCAAGGCTGCGCCGCCGACCGACTGACGCATCCCCCGACGACAGCCGACCGACACGGGCCTCGGCGTCCGAACTGTGTCGAAGAGCACTGTGTCGAACCTACCCAGGGAGGCCCACATGGGGGCTCAATCCGGAACCGCGACGGAGCGGTACGGCGAGGGGTGGCTGGAGGAGCGCAAGCTGACCGCCCGCTGGCCGTGGCCCGTAACGCATGCCGTCAACGTCGTCTGCCTGCTGTCCGTGTTCTTCGTGACCTGGTGGATCTTCCAGGATCCGCGCGGGATCATGCGGCTCTACACGCCGTATGTCGGCTACATGTACACCCGTTGGCTGCTCATCATCCTGATCTGGATGGTCTACATCTTCCAGTTCTGGCCGATGCGCCGCGTGCAGCTCGAGACCTGGCATCCGCTGGTCAAGGCGATGATCGCGCTGCCGGTCGCCGTCGCGATCATGTTGCTGGTGATCCACGGGTTCTTCCAGTGGTTCCTGGGCTCGCTCGGGATCACCTACTTCAACCCCGAGCGCACCGCCGCCTTCCCGCGCATGACCCGGTTCTTCGCCGAGGAGTACGCGGCGCTCGCGATCCTGATGTTCGCCGCGCTGGCGAGCTGGCTGTCGCCGGCCTGGGTGGTCGGCATGGAGCGGGCGCCGTGGCGGAACGAGCCCCAGCCCGTGCAGGGAATCACGATTCTGATCGTGACCTTCTTCCTCTCGACGGTGCTGTATTTCGTCACCATGCATCCGCACATGGGCATCCTCTACTATCCGTGGCAGCAGTTCACCGCGGTATCGCCACCCTACTGGGAGGATTTCGCCAACACGGTCAGTGGCAACTTTCACATCTCGTGGATTATGTGCGCGACCGTCGTCGTCTGGTTGGTCGAGACGGTCTGGGAGCGTTGGCCGTTCAAGCTGATCAGGCACGCCTGGACGCGTCGGGTCGTCACCTTCTTCGGCATCGTGGCGATCGCCTGGGCCTTCCACCTGTTCTTCTACTTCGCGCTGGAGCTCTACATGGGGCCGGTGATCCGCGGCACCCGCAACGAGAACGCGCCCGATTGGCGGTGGCTTCACGTCGGCGAGATCATGATCTTCTTCCTGCTGCCGGCGCTCTATCTCCACTTCTACTGCGGCAACAGGCCGACCCGGTTCTCGACGCCCGTCAACGTGGCGCTGCGGACCCTGATCGTCGCGATCGGCGGCGTCGCGCTGATGATCGTCTATTACAACATCAGCCACCTCGCTCTGGGGACCCAGCGCGGCGTCTCGCAACCCGAGCAGTTCCCGATGATCCCGACCATCTGGCTCATCAACGTGATGCTGCTGCATCACTGGTACATGGACAACTGGCCGGCTTGGCGCCTGACGGTCCCGCGGACCGCCGAGGACGCCGCGCCCGTGCGGCCGCAGATCGCCGCCGTTCCGGCCGAGTGAGGAGATTCGTCATGTCCGACACCCTCAAGATGAGCTCCGGCTTCGTGGTCGGCATCGGCGTGGGCATCGCCCTCTACTTCGCCGTGGTCGCGCTGCTGCCGATCGTCGGCAAGATGAACCTGGTCTTCCTGTGACGGCGGCGCGCGGTGCCGCGCGCCGGCGCCGCGCCCGTGTCACGACACGGAGCTTCGTCATGTCCGAACAGAAACCCGAGGTCAGCCGCCGCACCTTCGCGGGCGGCGTCGCGGCCGGCACGCTCGCCGGCGCGGTCGGCACCATGGGCGTGTACTCCTACTCGCCGTGGCGCCAGCGTCACTTCGTCAAGGCCGAGCCGACCCGCCGTCAGATCGGCGAGGTGAAGAGCGTCAAGGTGACCAACATCAGCGAGACGAGCTGGTTCGACAACCGCACGCTGATGAGCGACATCCGCGGCGCCGGCGGCCTCCTGGTCAACCAGTACACCTACAACTGGGCGCCGTTCACCGACGTCAAGGGCAAGCTCGGCAAGGGCAGCTACGAGCAGGGCGTACGCAACATCCAGCCCTATCTCGCCAAGGCCAATCTGGAGGACGCCTGGGCGTTCCAGATGGAGAATGCCGTCAACCCGCTCAACTCGGGCGGCTTCTCGGCGCTGATCGAGGTCGAGACACTGGAGGGTGAGACCAAGCGGATCCTTCTCGACTCCGGCTGGTCCTTCGACTGGATCGACAAGTCGTTCCAGCGCGAGGGCATCGACAAGATGCTGGCCGAGAACAAGATCGACATCTTCATCGTCTCGCACGAGCACTTCGACCACTTCTGGGGCGTCCCGGTCGTGTTCAAGTACGCGCCGACTATCAAGACCTACTATCCGAAGGGGTTCTATGCCGAGGGTCTCGACTACTTCAACGTCGCCGGCCACCGCGGCGAGCGCATCGAGACCCAGCCCGGCCTCACCGTGTTGTTCCCGGGCGCCGCGCTCTACAACTTCCAGACCCCGATCATCTGCCGAGTGTTCGGCGAGCAGTCGCTGTTCTTCAACGTGAAGGACCGCGGCCTCGTCACCATCACGGGCTGCTGCCATCAGGGCATTCTGCAGTTCGCGTCGGTGGCGCAGCGCGCCGTCGAGGCCAAGAAGCTCTACGGCCTTTATGGCGGCCTGCACGTCTCGCCGTTCGAGGAGTGGGATCCGAAATACGACGACCTCGTCGCCGTGTTCAAGAAATGGGGCTTCGAGAAGGTCGCTTGCAATCACTGCACCGGCATTCTCACGGCCCGCAAGCTGCAGGAGGCCGGCATCGGCATCGTCAGCGGCACGGCGCGGTACCGCTCCAAGGATACGGCCTATCTGGGCAACGGCGACCAGGTGACGTTCGCCATGAACGACGACGACAAGCCGGCCGTGCTGGTCCCGGGCGGCTCGGCGTCGGCGGCGCCGGCCCAGGCCGGCGGCGGCGTCAAATACTGAAAGACGGGCGTCGAGAGGACACCCCTCCGTTGCTCCGGCCGGAGGATCCGGCCGGGGCAACGGTACGAGGCAGCCTGCGGTCATAACCGCGTGTCATCGATGTGGCGCCGGCGGCGCGGCGCCGAAATCCGCCGGCATCTGCACCGCGACGACGGTGCCACGGGCCGTGACCACGCCGCCCGCTCGCAGCTCGGTCTCCACCACGACCTTGCGGCCCTTAATCTCGACGGCGCGTCCGCGGATCTCGAGCGCACCGTCGATCGGGGTCGGCTTCAGGTAATCGACATGCAGCGAGCCGGTGACGAAGCGGAACGGCGGCAGCGTGTCGAGGCCGCGGCCGTCCTGGCGATACATCGCGGCGGCAGCCGTCGCGGTGCTGTGGCAGTCGATCAGCGAGGCGACGAGCCCGCCATATACGAAGCCAGGGATCGCGGTGTGATAGGGCTCCGGCGTGAAGCGCGTGACGGTCTCGTCGCCGTTCCACACGGTCTTGATTTGGTGTCCGTGCGCGTTGAGCCGCCCGCAGCCGAAGCAGTGGGCGACGGCGTCGGGATAGTGGTCCTGAAACGCATCCATGCACGTGTCCCTGGTCGGTCGACGGGGCGGCATTGTCGCGACGCGCGCGGGGCGCCTGTGCCGGGCGGCGCGCATCGATGGCGGCGGCAACGGACGCGGTGACGCGCGACGATGTCCCTGAACGAGGCCGTCAGGCTAACGTCAGCCCGTCCGGCACACAATGTCGTCGGTCGCTCTCGACGGTGCGGTCATCTCGATCGCAGCGCCGCCGAGCGCGACGGCCACGGGGCCGTGGAGGGACGGGGGCAGGACAGGAGACCTGCGATGAGACACTTTCGTTCGCGTGCCGCGCTCGGCGTGCTGATCGTCGTTGTGGCGGCCGGATCGGCGTTTGCCCAGAAGGGGACCGGGGAGGCCACCGGGATCGCCCGCCGGGCCGAGAAGCCGCCCATCGTCACGCTGTCCGGGGCCGTGACGGAGACCAAGATCGGGCCCTGCAAGCTGACCACCGGACGCGCCTCGGAAGGCGCGCATCTGATCGTCCAGACCGGTGACAAGACGATCAATCTCCACCTCGGCCCGTCGGCGGCCGTCGCCGACGTCCTGAAGGCCGCGCCGGTCGGCCGCTCCATCACGGTCGACGGGTTCCGCACCGACCGCATGCCGACCGACGCCTATGTCGCCAAGTCCGTGAAGGTCGACGATCGGACGTTCACGTTGCGTGACGACTCGCTCCGGCCGACTTGGGCGGCGGGCCGCGGCCGCGGGCGCGGCGCGTGGTCCGGTCGCGGTCCGGGATGGCGGCGCGGATACGGCGGCTGCTTCTGAAGGCACGAGCTGCTGGGGCGGGTCGGCGGCGCGGCCGGTCGCCGACGTCGACCGGCCGCGCGGGCCGATGCCGAGAAGGGCCGATGCGCCGGGGCGGCGACACGCCGGCGCATCTCCGTGGCCCCGCTGCTCCAAGGTGACTTGGTCGCAGACCGCCGTGTCGGGTGACCTAAAACCCGCTCATCGGACAGAGGCATCGACAAGCGAGGACGACATGCTTGCGAAGAACATGGGACTGATCGACCGGGTGCTGCGCGCCGTGCTCGGCGCGGGCCTGATCGCGTGGGCGCTGGCCGGCGGCCCGGTCTGGGCCTGGATCGGCGTCGTTCCGCTGTTCACCGCCGCGGTCGCGCGCTGCCCGCTCTACTCGATCGTCGGTATCAAGACCTGCGCGGTCTCGAAGGCCTGACGCTCCGGCCGTCCCGATGCGGTCGGCGCCCGCCGTGTCGGGGGCGCCGCGCCGAGTTCGATCGAACCGTTCGGCCCATCGTCCCGACCGTGAGTCCTCTCACGACTGTCGCGTCGTCGGTCCTGGGCCGCTGTGGGCTCCGCCGGCGTCGGCGCCGGTCGTCGTTCGCGGGTCGAGACGCGAGACCACCCGGCCGTCCTCCAGCCGGACGATCGCGTCCATGCGATCGAGCCGCGCCGGCCGGTGGGTCAGCAGCATGAGCGACCCGACGCCGGGGTCGTCGAGTAGTGCATCGAGCAGCCGCGCCTCGGTGTCGGGGTCGAGCCCCTCGGTCGGCTCGTCGAGAATCAGGATCGGCCGGCTTGCGACCAGGGCGCGGGCGACGAGCAGGCGGCGGATCTCGCCGCCCGAGAGCTTGGCGCCATGGGCGCCCACGAAAGTGTCGAAGCCGTCCGACAGCGCCTCGACGAAGGGCAGGATCTGCGCGATCCGGCACGCCGCGCGCAGGCGCTCCTCGTCGGCGTTCGGATCACCGAGCAGCAGATTGTCCCGGATCGTCGCGGCGAACAGATGGTCGCGCTGGCCGACGAAGGCGATCCGGCTGCGCACCGCCTCGCCGGTCAGGCCGCCATAGGGGACGCCGCCGAGCGCGAGCCCGCCCGCGTGCGGGAGCGCGAAGCGCATCGCGAGCTGCGCCAGCGTCGATTTCCCCGCGCCGCTCGGCCCGACCACGGCGATCCGCCGGCCGGCCGGGAGGTCGAGCGTCACGCCGTCGAGCGTGTCGCGCGATGCGCCGGGATAGCGGAACGTGACGGCGTCGAAGTGCAGATGGGTGGCGGACGGCACCGGCACGGGGTCGGCCGGATCGGGGGCGCCGGTCGGCCGGTCGGCGATCTCGAACACCCGGCTGGCCGACGCGACGACGGCTGGCATCGCCTGCACGGCGAGCGGGACTGCGGCGACGGCGTCGAACAGCGCGAGGCCGAGGAGCGCCAGCATCGGCAGGTCGGCCGCCGCCAGCGCTCCGGCCGCCACGACGGGCAGGCCGAGCAGCAGGACCGCCACCAGCAGGACATGGCCGGCAAGCAGGAGTCCGGCGCTGCTCAGCGCCGCGGTGTTGGACAGCACGCGCTCGTCGGCGACGAGGGCGTCGCTCGCGGCCAGCGTGGCGCGGCGATGCAGCCCGTCGGGATCGTAGACGGCGAGCTCGGCCAGGCCTTCGACCTCGTCGACGAGACGGGCGCCGAGCGCCGCCGTTCCGGCCGTCAGCCGGACGGCCGCGGGGGCGCCGGCGCGCAGCAGCACGAGCGGCAGGACGAGGCCGGCGACCGCCAGCAGCACGGCCGCGAGGGCGGCGATCCGCCGGTCGTAGGCCGCCATCGCGAGGACCGACGGCACCGCGATCGCGAGGCCCGCGGCGAGCGGCCCGACGACGCGCAGGAACGCGTGCTCGAGCCGGTCGATGTCGCCGCGCAGGCGGGCGAGCAGATCGCCGTCCGTCCGGCCGCGAAGATTTCCCGGGGCGCCGCGCTCCAGCCGCGCGAACAGCCACGGCCGCAGGCCGGCGACGAAGCGCAGCGTCGCCTCGTGGCCGATCACCCGCTCGGCGTAGCGGCCGGCGGTGCGGATGATCGCGAGGCCGCGGATCACGGCGGCGGGCGTGAAGAAGTTCATGGTCACGCCGGCGGCCCCGGCCAGCGCCATGCCGGTGATGAACCAGCCGGCCGTCGCCATGAGGGCCACCTGGGCGAGGCCGACGATCGCGGCGAGCAGGACGGCGAGCGTCATCCAGGCCGCATGCGGCCGCATCAGTCGAACGAGCCGGAGGACGACCGCCATGCGCGCTCAGCCCATCCAGCCCGGCACGAAGCCGGCCGACCGCACGAGCGCCGCGAAGCGGCCGTCGGCGGCGCGCAGCTCCGCCTCGGACCCAGCCTCCGCGATCCGGCCGCTCTCCATGACGACGATCCGGTCGGCGTGCCGCAGCGTCGCCAGCCGGTGGGCGATCACCAGCATGGTGCGGCTCTCGCGCAGCCGGGCGAGGCTCCGCTGCACCACGGCCTCGGTCTCCGCGTCGAGATGCGCCGTCGGCTCGTCGAGCAGCACGAGCGGCGCCTCGCGGTAGAAGGCGCGGGCGAGGCCGAGCCGCTGCGCCTCGCCGCCCGACAGGGCATGGCCGCCGCTGCCGACGAGTGTATCGAAGCCGTCGGGAAGCGCTGCGATTCGCTCGGCGATCGCCGCCGCGCGGGCCGCCTGCAGGATGCGGTCGCGGTCGGGGGCGGGGTCGCCGAGGGCGATGTTGGCGGCCACGGTGCCGGTGAACAGGCGCGGGCGCTGCGGGATGTAGGCGATGCGGCGGCGGAAGCCGGCGAGATCCAGGTCGTCGAGATCGCGGCCGTCGATCAGGACGCGGCCGCTGCTCGGCCGGACGAAGCCCATCAGCAGCGCCAGCAGGCTCGACTTTCCGGCCCCGGACGCGCCGACGATCGCGATCGTCTCGCCCGCCGCCACGTCGAGGGTCACGCCGTCGAGCGCCACGCGCCCGTCCGGATAGGCGAGCCGCACGTCGTGGAACGCGACGGCGGTGCCGGCCGACGATGGGGCGTGCAGTGACTGCGCGCGCGGCGCCGGCTCCGTGGGTCCGGCGCGCCGGCCGGCGCGGGCGAGGTCCGGCATGGCCTCGAAGGCGACCAGCCGCTCCGCCGCGCCGAGCGCCTCCATGCGGGCGTGATAGGCGGTGCCCATGGCGCGCAGCGGCAGGTAGAACTCCGGCGCCAGCAGCAGCACGAACAGGCCGTGCTGGTAGCTCATGTCGCCCCACAGCAGGCGGAAGCCGATCAGCACCGCGACGATCGCGATCGACATGGTGGCGAAGAATTCGAGCGTGAGCGCCGACAGGAAGGCGAGGCGTAGCACCGCCATGGTGTCGCGCCGATAGGCGTCCGCGGCCGCGGCGACCGCCTCGATCATCCGCGCCCCGGCATTGTAGGCGCGCAGCGTCGGCAGCCCCTGGATGGCGTCGAGCAGATGGCCGGACATGCGCTGCATGCGGCCCCATTGGCGCTGGTTCAACGCCTCGGCGCCCTTGCCGATCAGCACCATGAAGACCGGGATCAACGGCGCCGTGACGGCGAAGGCGAGCGCCGAGATCCAGTCGAGCGGCGCGACGACGAGAACGATTCCGAGCGGGATCACGGCGGCCTGGACGACGGCCGGCAGGTAGCGCGAGAAGAACGGCTCGACGCCGCGCGCCGCCTCCGAGAGGATCGCGACGATCTCGCCGGACGGCCGCTCCGCGAGCCCGGCCGGGCCGGCGCGATCGAGCTTGGCGAGCAGTGCGGCGCGCAGCGCGGGAACCACCCGCATCGCCGCCGAGAAACCGAACCGGTCGGCCGCCCAGGCGGCCGCGGCGCGCAGCAGCACGACGGCGACCAGCAGCACGAACGGGAGCGCGAGCGAATCGCCGAGCGGCTCCGTGATGCGGAGCGACTCCGTGACGCGTCCCTCGAACAGCCCGTCGTGCAGGATCGTGGCGACCAGCCACGCCTGCGCCACGACGGCGATGCCGCCGAGGAGCCCGGCCGCGATCGCGAGGCGCAGCTCGCGCCGCGCGATCGGCCGTAGACCCCTGAGATACGTCGTTTCGGCTCGCGCGGTCACGGGCCCGGCTGCTGCGTCCAGAACGCGATCAGATCCGGCCGCCGTCCGGCGGCTCGAATTCGCTCTGGAACTCGTACCACATCACGTTGATGACGCCGAAGGCGAGCGCCGCCGTCACCCCGAGGATCCAGGCAAAGTACCACATGGTCGGCTCCGGTTCCGGGTTTCAGTAGGCGTGGTGCTTCTTGGCCTCGATCTCCGCGACCGTGACCTTGCCCCACATCGCGCGATAGCACCACAGCGTGTAGCCGAGGACGATCGGCAGGAAGATCACGACGGCGAAGAACATGATCGTCAGCGTCAGCCGGCTCGACGGCGCGTCCCAGACCGTGAGGCTGGAGCCCGGCTGCGAGCTCGACGGCATGACGAATGGGAACATCGCCGCGCCGGCCGTGCCGATGATGCCGGTCATGCCGAGGCTGCTTGCCACGAAGCCGAGCCCGGGGCGGTCCATGCCCGACAGGGCGCGGGCCGCCAGCGGGGCGAGGAGCCCGGTCGCCGGCAGCAGCATCGCGATCGGTAGCGTGGCGTAGACGGCGAACCACGCGCCCGCCTCGCGGACGACCTCCTTGGCGAGCGGGTTCGGCAGCGCCGAATGGGCGGGCTCCGAGACGATACGGTAGCCGTCGATCCCGAGCAACACCCAGATCCCGCCGAGCGCGAAGGCGCCGGTCACGACCAGGGCGAGCAGCGAGACGGCGCGCTTCGCCCGCGCCGCGACGGCGCCCTCGGTGCGGATCTGCAGCCATAGCGCGCCGTGCAGCGCGAGCATCGCGACGCTGATCAGCCCGGCGAGCAGCGCGAACGGGTTGAGCAGCGGCAGCAGCGCCCAGATGAACGTGCCCTCGTAGTGCGGCTTGAGGAACGCGTCGAGATGGAACGGCACGCCCTGCAGCAGGTTGCCGAAGGCGACGCCGAAGATCAGGGCCGGCACCAGGCCGCCCGCGAACAGCCCCCAGTCCCAGGCGTTGCGCCAGCGGGGATCCTCGAGCTTCGAGCGATAGTCGAAGCCGACCGGCCGGAAGAACAGCGCGACCAGCACCAGCAGCATCGCCAGATAGAAGCCCGAAAAGGCGGCCGCGTAGACGGCCGGCCAAGCGGCGAAGATGGCGCCGCCGGCCGTGATCAGCCAGACCTGGTTGCCGTCCCAGTGCGGGCCGACCGTGTTGATGACGACGCGACGCTCGGCGTCGTCGCGTCCGACGAAGGGCAGGAGCATGCCGACGCCCATGTCCATGCCGTCGGCGATGGCGAAGCCGATGAGCAGCACGCCCACCAGCACCCACCAGACCAGCTTCAGGGTCTCATAGTCGAGCATCGCGAGGTCCTCTCGGCGGCGTCGGGATCATTCGGCGGGAACGAGGCGCGGCGCGGGCGCGGCGTCGGCCCGCGTGTCGGCGCGCTCGTGATGGTAGCGCCCGGTGTGGAGCGAGCTCGGGCCGAGCCTGGCGAAGCGCACCATCAGGTAGAGCTCGATCGCCAGCAGGATCGAGTAGAAGATCAGATAGGCCGCCATCGACGTGACGATGTCGGTCGTGGTCAGGGCCGAGGTGGCCAGGAAGGTCGGCAGCACCTCGCCGATCGCCCAGGGCTGGCGGCCGTACTCGGCGACGAACCACCCGGTCTCGCTGGCCAGCCAGGGCAGCGGGATGCACCACACCAGCACGCGAAGCAGCCAAGCGTTCTTCTCCAGCCGGCCGCGCGCCAGGAGATAGAACGAGGCGGCGAACAGGCCGAGCATCAGGAAGCCGAGCCCGACCATGATGCGGAAACTCCAGAACAGGTAGGGCACGTGGGGCACGCTGTCCCAGGCGGCCTGCCGGATCTGATCCTCGTTCGCGGTCGCGGGATCCGCGACGTAGCGCTTGAGCAGCAGCCCGTATCCGAGGTCCTTCTTGTGGCGGTCGAAGCTCGCGCGCGTCTCGGTCCCTTTGTCGCCGCTGCGCAGCTTCTCCAGCATCGCGTAGGCGACGGCGCCGGAGCGGACGCGCGTCTCCGCATGGGCGACGAGCTCGTCGATGCCGAGCACCGGCTTGTCGATCGACCGGGTCGCGATCAGCCCCAGCGCCCAGGGAAGCTTGATCTCGAAGCTGTTCTCGCGCTTGTCCTGATCCGTGATCGCGACGACGTTGAAGCTGGCCGGCGGCGGCTGGGTGTGCCACTCGGCCTCGATGGCGGCGAGCTTCATCTTTTGGACGTCGCCGAGCTCGTAGCCGCTCTCGTCGCCGAGCACGATGACGGACAGCGAGGACGCGAGTCCGAACCCGGCGGCAACCGCGAAGGAGCGCTTGGCGAAGGCCACATCACGTCGCTTCAGCAGATACCAGGCCGAAATTCCGATCACGAACATGCTCGCCGTCATGTAGCCGGCGGCGGTCGTGTGGATGAACTTCACCTGCGCGACCGGATTGAGCAGGACCGCCGCGAAGTCGGTCATCTCCATGCGCATCGTCTCGGCCGAGAACTCGGCGCCGACGGGGTTCTGCATCCACGCATTGGCGACCAGGATCCAGAGCGCGGAGAGGTTGGTGCCGAGTGCCGTCAGGAACACGACGAGGAGATACTGCACCTTGGAGAGCCGATCGCGGCCGAGCAGCAGAAGGCCGACGAAGGTCGATTCGAGAAAGAAGGCCATCAGGCCCTCGATCGCCAACGGCGCGCCGAACACGTCGCCCACGTAGTGCGAGTAGTAGGCCCAGTTGGTGCCGAACTGGAACTCCATCGTCAGGCCGGTGGTGACGCCCAGCGCGAAGTTGATGGCGAACAGCTTCGTCCAGAACCGCGACATGTCCTGATAGATCTGCTTGCCGGTCATCACGTAGACCGACTCCATGATCACCAGGATCCAGATCAGGCCGATGGTGAGCGGCACGAAGATGAAGTGGTACATGGCGACGGCGGCGAATTGCCATCGCGACAGTTCGACGAAGGTCGGGTCGATCATCGGGAGCTCTCTGATCGCGTCGTTGCGGAAGCGCGCGGGTCTCGGCCGAGGAGCACGGACGAGAGGTTGTGTGCGGACGGTCGGATCGCCGTGTTCGGACCTGTTCGGATCGTGGTGTCTGAACCGTGGTGCTCGGACCGTCGTGTCACGTGTCGGCGTCGCGCATGTGCCGGGACGACCCGGCTTCGCTCGGTCGAAGCGAGACGTATTCTATGATGCGAATACGACTTTCACGCCGCGGAAAACGCGTCAATCCGTAAGATCCCGTCGCTCTCGTCTCAGACAAGCGACGTGCGTGGCGACTGCGCACGCCGGTCCGCGGATGCGTGCCGCGACTGCCGCTTCGACGTCGTTCATCAGGTGGAAACGAGGTTCGCCGGTCGGCACCGGTCCTCGGTCGGTTGGTGGGCGAGACGCAGGGATTTGGGGAACGGCCGCGCGCGCCCACCTGCAACGAGCGCGATGCGGGCCCGGGCATCGATCAGCACGGTGCCGTCACGTGTGATGGTCTGAGCGAGGATCATCGATGCGCCGCCGATCGCCTCGGCTGCGGTCGTGACGGTCAACAGATCGTCCATGACGGCCGGCTTCAGGAACTCCAGCGTCATCGCGCGAACCACGAAGGCGTGCCGCGGCAGAGACTCGTCGGTGCCGTCCCACAGCCTGCGCTGATGCACGCCGAGCAGTCGCATGTAGTTGGTGCGCGCGCGCTCGAGAAACCGCAGATAGCTCGCGTGATAGACGATGCCGGAGAAGTCGGTGTCCTCGATGTAGACGCGCACGCGCATGCGATGCCGCCCGCCGTCCAGAGCACCGTCCAGCGACAGCTCGCTCATCGCCCCGCCTCGTCGGTCGTGAAGCGCGTCGGCGCCGCGAAAGCAAACTCGCGCGCGACCGTGACGACGAGCGCGGCGGCGCGATCGATTGGGGCGGTTCGCGAAGTCAGATGTGGCCGCAGCAGCAGTCGGCGCACTCTGCCTCGTGGTCCGGATCGGGCGCGGTGTTGTCGTGCCCGCCGCTCCGATGCGCACCATGATCGTGCGACGCATGCTCGTGCGATGCATGGTCGTGCGGGGCGGCGGGCGTCAGCGTGCCGTCGAGGAATCCGGCGACGGCCTTTGCGGGATCGGGTTCCGCGGTCGCGACCGCGACGACGCCGTGCTCGGCCATCCGGCGCACGAAGCCGGCGCTCGCACTGCCGGCGATCACGGCATCGACCGCGAACAGCGGATGCGGGCCGTCGCACTGGAACTCGTGAATCGACATCTCCTTCGGCAGGTCGAGACGCGCGACCTCGCGGGGCGGCGCCCCGCGCTCCGCCTCGAACACCAGGAACCGCCGGCTCTTGCCGGCATGGCCCGTCACGGTCCGGAAGTTCTGGCTGGCAACCGCGATTCTCACGTCGATGCTCCTGTCACGATGGATCGGCCGGCCGGCGGCGCTCCGCCGCCGGTCGGGAGGAGGGGCCTGGCGAAACCTCAGGCTTCACCGATGCGGATCGTCGAGTCGTCGACGAACGCGTAGGGCGGCACCGGGAGGTTGAGCTGCGCCGGTCCGTGGCGGACGCGGCCGGAGGCGTCGTATTGTGAGCCGTGACACGGGCAGAACCAGCCGCCCCACTCGCCCTGCTTGCCGAGCGGGATGCAGCCGAGATGCGTGCAGCTCGCGAACACGACGAGCCACTGCTCGCGTCCCGCCTTCACGCGGTCGCCGTCTGCCTGCGGATCCATCAGCTCGGAGAGCTTGGTCGCCTGCTCCTTGGCGATCTCGTCCGGGGTGCGGTGGCGGATGAAGATCGGCTTGCCGCGCCAGAAGATGCTGATGATCTGCCCCGGCGCGATGGCGGCGAGGCTGATCTCGATCGGCACGCCGGCCGCGATGGTCGAGCGGTCGGGATTCATCTGGTCGACGAGCGGCCACACGGCGGCGCCGACGCCGACGGCGGCGACTCCCCCGGTGGCGAGATAGAGAAAGTCGCGGCGGCTCGGATCGGCGGCGGGCACGATGGTCATGGGGTCATCCTCGTGGGCAGCGGAGGGCGCGCACGGCGCCCGTTCCGGGCGCCGCACGGCTTCGGAAACGTCTCTGGCATCGGATCGGCGGCAGGCAGTCCCGCACCCGCGTCGCGGCGGGCCGGGCGCGTTTCGCCGCGAGCCTGGGTCGGTGGCGGGGGCGTCGCGCGCCGTCCACGCCCTCGACCGTGATATGATCAACCCTAGCGCATTATGAGCATATGTTCAATACAGGATCCCCGAGCCGATGCCCCGTCCCCGCAAGCTGCGCACGGTCCGCGAGCCGGTCCCGGCCCGCGTCTACAAGCCGGCCGGCGTGCCGCGGCGCGATCTCGACGAGATCGTGCTCACGCTCGATGCGCTGGAGGCGTTGCGCCACGCCGACGCGGAGGGGTTCGAGCACGCCGCCGCCGCCGCTCAGATGGGCGTCTCGCGGCCGACCTTCTCGCGGCTGATCGCCGAGGCGCGGACCACGGTCGCGACCGCGCTCGTGCAGGGCCTCGCGCTCCGCATCGAGGGCGGTCCGGCGCGCGTCGCCGAGGAGGGCGACGAGCCTTGCTGCGGCCGCGGCATGCGCCGGCGCCGCGGTCATTGCGGGCGGCTCGGGCCGGGCCGGGGTCTCGAGAGCGCGACGGAGCGGCGGGTCGGATCGGCTGGACCTGCCGCACGTCCCGCGCCTTCCGATGGACGGACCGACGGCTCCGACTGACCGGGAGGCGGCGGCGGGATGGCGGCTTGCTTCGGTCGAGCCGACGCCGGGGTGAGGCAGCAATCGGGCGCGCTTCATACATATGCAATCATACGCATGTAATTGGTCGGCGAGATGCCGTCATATCCGGGGCTTGGTCGCGCCCGGCCGGTGACCGAGTTGCGCGATGTCCGTCGTTGGTTGCCCGTGCGGCCGGCCGGGTCATGGGTCCCGGCGGCGGCGCGCGACCCGTCGTCGTGACGGTCAGTCATGCTGGCTGAACGTGCCCGGAGAACCCGCATGCACCTCGCTCGCCTGATCCGCTGCCTCGCTCTCCTCCTGCCGGTGGCGCTGTCCGGCGCGGTCATCGCCCAGGAGCAGCCGCCGACCGCGACGCTCCTCTTCTTCCTCAACCCGAACGGCGAGCCCTGCCGGATCCAGTCGCAGATCCTCGACGGGATCCGCCCGCAGCTCGACGCGCGCGTCCGGGTCGTTCCGGTCAGCACGGCGGTCTTCTCCGACACGATCTGGTTCCGCCAGTTCGGCATCCGTTATTTGCCGAGCCTCATCCTGGTCGACGGCGAGCAGCGGGAGATCAAGCGCTTCCCGCCGGGCATCCAGCCGGCCGAGCAGATTCTGAAGGAGATCGGTGCTCTCGGCGACAAGCGCTCCTGACGCGCCATGTCGCTTCTGCTCGAAGCCCCGCTCGCCTTCGGGGCCGGACTCGTCAGCGTGCTCAGCCCCTGCGTCTTGCCGGTGCTGCCGATCATCGTCATCGGTGGCGGCGACGATCACCGGAGCCGGCCGCTTCTGATCGTCCTCGGCCTGTCGCTCACCTTCGTTCTGATGGGAATCGTGAGCGTGCTGTTCGGCACGCTAGTCGCCGGCGTCATGCCGCAGATCGAGCGCGCCGCGGGCATTCTGATCATCGGCCTCGGGCTGCTCATGCTGCTCGACGTCAATCCGTTCAAGCGTCTCGGCGTCCTGTCGCGGGTGAGCGTGTCGACCGGCGGCGGCCGCTGGTCCGGCCTGCTGCTTGGCGCGACGCTCGGCGTCGTCTGGATCCCCTGCGTCGGCCCGGTGCTGTCCGGCATCCTAACGCAGGTCGCCGGCCGTGCTGAGATGGGACACGGCATCGCTCTGCTGGCCGCCTATGCGGCCGGATTCGCCGTGCCGATGCTCGCCGTCGGCTATCTGTCGCACGGCGCCCGCCACCGCTTGCGCGCCCTCCAGCAGCACCAGACCGCCGTCCGTCTGGTCAGCGGCGGCATCCTGATCGCGCTGGGCATCGTCATCGCCAGCTCGGGAATGCTGACCTTCGCCGTCTAGCGTCGATCCGAGGGTCGCGGGCTGCTTCCCTGGCGAAGGGACGGCTTCAGGACGGATCTGGCTTTCGCGCGACGATGTAGGGGCCGGCCGGGTTCGTGCCGAAGACGCGCTCGTCGACGATCTCGAAGCCGGCGTGGCGGATGGTCTCGCGCAGCGCGACCTTGGTCAGCTTCTTCACGGGCGGGAACACCCGGAGCGCGCCCAGCACGAAGAACACACTGCGCAGCTTGAAGCTCATGTCGGCGAAGCACCAGGTCTTCGAGATCAGCAGGCCGCCGGGTTTCAGATGGGCGTGGATCTGGGTGAGCGTGGCCGGGAGATCGCCGACCAGGTGCAGCACCTGAAAGGCGCAGATCGCGTCGAACGGGCCGCCCGCGAAGGCGTTCTGCGTATCGGCGAGAACGAAGCGCAGGTTGTCGGGCGCCGGTTTGGCACGGGCGATGCGCAGCATCTCGGACGAGAAGTCGGTCGCCGTCCACGCTGCCACGTGAGGAGCGAGGCGGATCGCGGTCGAGCCCGAGCCGCAGCCGATCTCCAGCACCTGGTCGGTCGCGCGAAGCCGTCCGGCGGCGTCGGCCAGCATCGCCTCGTAGGCGGCCGTATCCTTCACGGGCTTCGCCGCGTAGCGCGCGGCGATCCGGTTCCAGAACCTGACGTGTCGAGTCTCGGCCATCGCGTGGGCTCTCCCGGGTCTGCTGTCGACGATGCGGCGGTCAAAGATGCGGCGCGACGATGGCCCGCAGGTCGACCCGGGCTCGCATCCGGGTGGCGAGCAGGTACAAGCCGCCGAACTTGCGCTGCAGGAACAGCGTGTCCATCGGCGGGATGCGGAAATAGGCGTGATCCTCGGCCATCGCCATGCCGGCCTCGCGCATGCGCATCGCGAGGTCGATCGCGCCGAAATCGAACGGCGCGTCCTGCCGCAACGGCTCGAGCGACATCTCGAACATCTCCAGCATGGCCCGTTCCAGGCGTTCCGGCGTGTCGCCGGCCACGACGCCGATGTCGCGCGCGCCGGTGCGGATGCCGTTGCGGTCGCCGGCGAGCCCGGCACGCAGGAGGCGGCGCCAGAGATCGGCGAAGTTCTCCGAGAACGCGCGGGTGGCGCCGAAGTCGAGCAGGATCACGCAGCCGCTCGCGCCGTCGTAGCGGTAGTTCGCGAAATTCGGGTCCGTCTGCATCAGCCGGAACACGAACAACTCCTGGAACAGGAGGCCGATCAGCAGCGTCATCACACGGTCGCGTTCGGCCTGCGGCGCGCCCACGAGACCGTCGATCGGTCTGCCCTCGACATAGCTCATCGCCAGCACGCTCGTCGTGGTGAGCTCGGGGTGCAGCGCGGGCACGCCAAACTCCGGCCTGTCGGCCAGGAGCGCACCGAACTGCGCGAGGCAGCGGCCCTCGCGCTCGTAGTCGGCCTCCTCGTGGAGCTGGCGCTTGGCCTCGGCCAGCATGGGGGCGATGTCGACGGTCCGCGGCACCAGCCCGGCGACGCGCAGCAGCGAGGCGACGTTGTTCACATCGGAGTCGATGCTGCGGCGGACGCCCGGATACTGCACCTTGATCGCGAGGTCGCGGCCGTCTTTGGTGCGCGCCCGGTGGACCTGGCCGATCGAGGCCGCGGCGACGGGGTGGGTGTCGAACGTCTCGAACCGGCCCCGCCAATCGGTGCCCCAGGCGTGGGCCAGCACCCGCTTCAGCTGCGGCCACGGCATGTGATGCGCGTCGGAGCGCAGGCGGGCGAAGATCTGCGCGAGCTCCGGCGGCAGCATGTCGCCGGCATCCATTGAGATAAGCTGGCCGACCTTCATGGCCGCCCCGCGCATCCGCGCCAGCTCGTCGGCGACCTTCATGGCATTGGCCGGCGTGAGCAGCAGGTCGCCGAGCCGCGGGCGCTCGCCGCGCGCCAGCTGCCGCGCCACCCCCCCCCCAGCGACGTTGCCCGCGAGGCGAGACCGCCCAGCTTCGCCAGCCGCGACAGGCGCGAGCTCGGCACGGCGAGGGCCTTTCTCTCGATTGTCCGATGCGGCATCGCTAGCTCCTGGCCGGCGGGGTGGGGCGACGGGGGCCGGGTGCGGTCACGGCTGGTCGGGCCACGGAGCCGGATGCCGTGTCCTTGCCGAGCTCCATCAGCCGCGTGCCGAAGCCGCGGCCGACCGCCGACACGCGCGACGAGGTGGCTGCCGATCTCCGCACGAACCGCTCGCTCCTCGGCAGGCCGGTGCCGACGATCGGCGGCCGTTCCGTCGAGGGCACCTGTCTCATGGGAAGGCCCTCGTGCCGTGCGCGACCGGCCCGGCCGTTCTCGGAGATCCGTGATAGGTGAGTTTTCCGCGGCAGCGAGTGACTTTGTCACAAGACGGCCATTCCTTCGCGCGGTGGACGCGGCCGTCATCGACCGCACGACCCGTCTGCAGCGCAGCCTCTCGCGGCGCGCTTTGCGACGCATATGCCCAAATGGTCTCGGCTGGAGCCGCTGCCGGCCGGTCTGCGCTGCTCGTGTTTGCAGCTCTGGACGAGAGGCTCGAAGGAAGCCGTCGCGAAACTTTCGTCTCCCATTCGCACTGTCGATTTTGTGCGAATCCTCTCTCGCACGATCTGGTGCGCTCCACGACGCGGAGAATGATCGAACCCAGTTGCTCTCCCTCCGCCACCGGACCGAGACGAACCGGGTTCGAAACGTCTCCGAGGTACGCTTTCCGGGGACGCGCCTCCGAGGCTCCATGCGAATTCGTCTCGCCCCTCCGCTCGAGCGCGCTTCACTGCATCGAGGGACGATCGCGCTGGGCTATGAGTCTCTGGCGGCAACGCTGTCATGTGCGCAACTCCAGCGGAAACGGCGTCGGTTCCCATAACTTCTCGATCTTCAAATTCCTGACGGTGATCGCCTCCCACTCGTGCAGCAGGGCCGCGAGTCTTGGCCGATCATCGGCCTCGAGCCGAGCGCACAGCTCGCGGACGCGCTGATATTTTGCTCGGCTCTCTTCGTCGTATGCAGGATTGTCGCCCCAGCCGTCGATATGGGCATCGCGGAGCGCACGTGCCCGGCGAGATCGCCGCGTGCGACGTCGACGATGATCCTGACCTCCGGCCAGTCGAACAGCTTGTGGCGAAACGTGTGCGCGGACACGAAGGTGAGATAGTCTTCGAGCGACGTCAC
This sequence comes from Rhodoplanes elegans, assembly GCF_016653355.1. Classification (GTDB taxonomy): domain Bacteria; phylum Pseudomonadota; class Alphaproteobacteria; order Rhizobiales; family Xanthobacteraceae; genus Rhodoplanes; species Rhodoplanes elegans. The sequence continues at coordinate 97,427 of NZ_NHSK01000076.1, forward strand.
CGATCGGAGTTTCAGGAGTGCCTGCTCCTCGAACGCTTCGATCAGGGCCTCCTGGATATCGGGCTGCGACATCAGCCAAAGCCCGGGACGGCGAGACCGCCTGTTCGCGAGGAACTCACCCCAGTTGAGCGAGAATGTACGACGGGCTTGGAACACATGGATCATCGCCCATTGGGGTTCGATCTCGTCGGCGTAAACCGAGCAAGACCCTCTCGGCTGCGACTAACGACTTGTACCGGAGGATTTGGGAGGCGAGGTCGGGAGAGGATGCCACGATCTGTGTCTCGGTAGGTCAGGACAAAAATCCGGTACCGGCAGAGCGGGGCCGGCAAGGAAAAAATTCATGTCCCAGCGTCGCCCGGATTGCGCCGCTCTTGCACACACCTCGCGGACGCGAAGCTCTCAGGACGGAGGGGGAGCTTCTCGTATGGCGCCCTGTGGACGAAATGATGCCCTCTCGGCGCTGAACTCGACCACCGGCACGGGCCGGCATCGCCGGGCGGCGCCGCGTGATCAGCGTCAGTCCGCGATGCGCGGCCGGCCGCGGCGGCGGCTCGGCGGGTCGTCGAGGCGCGGTCCTCGGGCCTGGTAGGCCGTGCCGCTGAGCGATTCGGACAGCAGCCGCGCATGGCGGTGCAGCACCTCGAGCTGATGCGGGTCGGCCTCGCTCGGGACGTTGCGACTGAGCCCGACGATCGAGAAGACGCCGGCGATCTCGTCGCCCTCGCGCAGGATCGGCACCGACAGCGTGTTGACACCTTCGATGATCTCGCTGTCGGCCGTGTCCCACATCCGCTCGCGCACCAGCGCGAGCCGCTCGCGCAGCAGCACCTTGTCCGTGAGCGTGTAGGGGGTCAGCCGGACGAGTTCGCGCGACAAGGCGCGGTCGACCATCTCGGGGGGCGAGAACGCCAGCACGACCCGGCCCTGGGCCGCCGCATGCGGCAGCGGGCGGTTGCCGGGCTTGATCGAGATGAAGACGCGGGCATGGATGTTGTCGGCGACGCTGACCACCTGGGTCTCCCAGCCGATCGGGACGGCGAGCAGCGCGGTCTCGCGGGTCTCGTCCCGGATCGCGGTCAGATGCGGGGCGGCGATCTCGCGCAGGTTGAACTGCTCGGCCACCGACTCGCCGAGCTGGACCAGCTTCCAGCCGAGCCGGTAGCGCTCGGTGCCGCCGTCCTGCTCGATGACGCCGAGCTGGCGCAGCGTCGCCAGATGGCGGTGCACCTTGGCCTTGGTCTCGTCGAGCGCCGTGGCGATCTCGGTGAGGCGCAGCGGCCGGCCGGCGGCGGCGAGCTCGTCGAGGATCCGGAAGGTGGTCGCCACCGACTGGACCGCGACGTCGTCGGTGTCGACCGATCCGGCGGGCGATGCGGTGCGGCCTTGTCCCGCCGAGGCGGCGCGCTTGGGCGAGACGGTGTCGTCGGTCATCGGCATCCCCACCTTCCGTTCGGCGCCCGGGCGGGCGGGCCTGCACGCCCGGCGGACTCCCCCGCACTCCCGGCCCGATGAGATCGGGGCACGCCCGCGGGCGTGCCCCTCGTCTCGTGGTGTCGTTGTATGTCGACCGGCGGACCGGAGCAATCAGGTCGCGGACATCACCTCGTCGCGGCGGACCGGCGCGGTGGCGCTGCGGCGCAGCTTGGGGATGACCAGCATCACGAGCCCGCCGATCACCATCATCACGGCCATGGCGTAGAGCCCGAACTCCACCCGCTGGGTGAGCTGCTTCACCCAGCCCAGGATGAACGGCATCGTGTAGCCGCCGAGATTGCCGATCGTCGCCATCAGGGCGATGCCGGCGGCGGCCGCGGCGCCGGTCTGGATGGTCGCCGGCAGCGCCCACATCACGGCGAGGCCGGCGAGCGCCGCGGCCACCGCGACCGACAGGCCGAACAGCGAGATGTAGGGGTTGAAGCCGAACATCCCGCTCAGCACCAGGCCGCCGGCGCCGACGAAGGCGCAGATCGCGGTGTGCCACTTGCGCTCGTTGCGGCGGTCGGAGTGCTTGCCGACGACGATCATGGCGATGCTGGCCGCCGTGAACGGAATGGCGGTCAGCAGGCCGTTGATCAGCAGGTTGTTGACGCCGAGGTCCTTGACGATCTGCGGCATCCAGAACGACAGGCCGTAGGTGCCGCCGAGCAGCGCGAAGTTGGTGATCGCGAGCAGCCAGACATTGACGTCGCGGATGGCGTCGCCGAAGCGGTGGCCGGCGCCCTCGGCTTTCTTCTGCAGATCCTCGGCGGTGAGCGCGTCGACCACCAGGCGGCGCTCCGGCTCGCTGAGCCACTTCGCCTTGGCCGGACCGTCGTCGAGATAGATGAACGCCGCGATTCCACCGAACACCGCCGGCAGGCCCTCGACCAGGAACAGCCACTGCCAGCCGGCGAGGCCGAGCGAGCCGCCGAGCGCGTGCATGATCCAGCCCGACAGCGGGCCGCCGATGACGCCCGAGAAGGCGATGCCGAGGAAGAAGATGGCGCAGATCTGCGAGCGCAGCCGGGCCGGGAACCAGTAGGTGAGATACAGGATGATGCCCGGATAGAAGCCGGCCTCGGCGATACCGAGCAGGAAGCGCATCACGTAGAACTGCGTCTCGGTGGTGACGAACATCAGCCCGGCCGAGATCAGGCCCCACACGACCATGATCCGGGCGATCCAGATCTTGGCCCCGAATCGCTGCAGGGCGAGGTTGCTCGGGATCTCGCAGACGCAGTAGCCGAGGAAGAACACGCCGGCGCCGAAGCCGAACGCGGCGTCGCTGAGCCCGATGTCGGCCGCCATCTGCAGCTTGGCGAAGCCGACGTTCACGCGGTCCAGGAACGAGATGACGTAGAGCACCAGGAGGAACGGCAGGAGGCGCAGCGCGATCTTGTTGTAGACGCGCCATTCGGGCTCCTGATCGGCCCCGAAGTTCGATCGCGGAAGAAAGTTCATCGGTCTTCCCCAGCTTGCTTTTTTGGTGCCGGCGCGAGGGTGGTCCGCGGCGGCGCGGGCGACGGCCCGGTCAGCGGGACCGGACGCGATGGGCGACCGACGCGGCGACGAGGGTACGCCGCGTCGGCGACGCGCCGACGGGGGGCGGCGCATCGGTGAACGGATGCGCCGCGGCAGCGGCGCCCGGACGAATGGCATCGGCAGGCGACAAATATGTCTCGTATTGCGAGACGATTTTCTTTATCTAGAGACATCTAGCTCCGAAATTTTCACCATCGTCAAGCGGCTTCCGGGTCACGATCGAGCCCTCCGGACTTTGTCCCGAGCATCTCGTGGAGGGGGTCGGGGGCGCTGCCGAATGATCGAGAGACCGGCGTGGTCGGCCATCAAGACACTGAAATACTTGATATAAAAAGACCGTCGTTAGCCGTGCTCGGGGGTCTTTATACGGGCCGCAGCCTGGCTTCCGGCGCTCCCGGCCCGGTCGGCTCCGCATTGACACGTATATCGTAGGTCAAAAATAAATATCGTAATACGGAACCGAGGCGGCCGACTCTATCGGCCGCATGGATCCCCACGTCCGACGAGAGTCCCATGCCTCTGACCCTGCCGAGAATGCCGCGCGACGGCCTGCGCATCGGCACCTTCGTGAAGACCGCATGTCCCCAGACCATCGAGATCCTGGGCATGAGCCGGTTGCACTTCGCCGTGGTCGACGCAGAGCACGCGCCGTTCGACCGCGTCACGCTCGACCTGATGATGACGGCGAGTTGCGCGGTCGGGCTGCCGCTCGCTGCGCGCATCCCCGAGGTTAACCCGGCCGTCGTCCTCTCCACCCTCGACATCGGCGCCGCCGGGCTCCTGGTGCCCCATGTCGACACGCCCGACATTGCCCGCGACGTGGTGGCGATGACGCGCCACCGCGGCGGCGTGCGCGGGTTCTCGGGGTCGCCGCGCTTCGCGCGCTACGGCACGCTGTCGATGGCGAAGTCGCTCGACGCCGGCGAGGACGCCTATGTCATGTGCCAGATCGAGAGCGCCGAGGCGGTCGAGAACGCCGCCGCGATCGCCGCCGTCGAGGGCGTCGACGGGCTGTTCATCGGCTATGCCGACCTCGCTCTGTCGATGGGGCTGGAGAGCCCGCAGGATCCGCGCGTCACGGCCGCCGCCGACGCGGTGATCGAGATCGGCCGCGCCGCCGGCAAGACGGTCGGCATGTTCGTCTCCAACACGGCCGAGCGCGACCGCTTCGCCGCCCGCGGCGTCAGCTGGATCGTCCTCGGCTCCGACCAGAGCCTGTTGCGCAACGCCGCCGACGCGATCGTGCCGGCCGCCTGAGCGTCGTGCGCCTCGCGTCACATCACCCGCCGATCTCCTCGTCCTTCGCAGAGTCCGTCATGTCGACATCCTCACGTCCGTTGCCGCCCGTCCTGGCCCGCTTCTACGATACGCCGCCGACCGAGACCGGCCCGGGCACGGAGACCTGGATCTGCCGCGCCGCCAACTTCGTCGTGACGGTCTCGCGCGTCGCCGCAGGCGCCGTGCTGACGCGCGACAATCCCGACGAGTACGTGCTGCTCTCCAACGATCTCGCCGCGACCGTGACGGCCGGCACGACCGGCGCCGAGACCATCGAGGCGGCGCCCGATTCGCTCACCATCGTGCCGCCGGGCGAGAGCCGCATCGTTGCGCGCACCGCCGGCACGCTCGCGCGGGTGTTCTCGGCGCACGCGACCGACCTCGCCGCGAAGGCCGCGAACGCCGCGGACTACGCCAACGGCGCGCCGCTCGTCGCGCCGCTCGGAGAGTGGCCCGCGCCGAAGGGCGGCTACCGGCTGCGCACCTACGCGCTCGCCGATCACGTCACCGAGGGCTCGTTCCTGCGCGTCTTCCGCACCGCCAATCTGATGGTCAACCCGCTGGTGCCGTGGGCGGCGGCGCGCGACGTGCACAAGCTCAGCCCGCATTCGCACGGCGACTTCGAGCAGGCCTCGCTCGCGCTCGAGAGCACCTGGATCCACCACCTGCGCACGCCCTGGACGGCCGACATGGACGACTGGGTCGACGATCTGCATGCCGAGATCGGCAGCCCGTCCGTCACCGTGATTCCGCCGACCATCGTCCACACCAGCCGCAACATCGCGCCGATGGGGCGCCTGGTCGATGTCTTCGCGCCGCCGCGTCTCGACTTCCTGCAGCAGGGCGTGGTGCGCAACGCCGACGACTATCCGATGCCGGCCTGACGGCCCCATGCGGCCCGGCGCGTCGCCGCCGGGTCGCTCGCCTGTCGCGCCCCACAGAAGGCCCCTCATGAACATCCTGGTCGTCCATGCCCATCCCGAGCCGCGCTCGTTCTGCGCCGCCATGAAAGACGTCACGGTCGAGACGGCGGCCGCTGCCGGCCACGCCGTGGCGGTGTCGGATCTGTTCGCCGAAGATTTCGATCCGGTCGCCGGCCGGCACGACTTCACGACCGTCGCCGACCCGGATTTGTTCCACTATCAGCGCGAGCAGGCGCTTGCCGCGGAGGAGGGCGCCTTCGCGCCCGACATCGCCCGCGAGCAGGCACGCCTCGCCGCCGCCGATCTCCTGGTGCTGCATTTCCCGATCTGGTGGGGCGCTCCGCCCGCGATCCTGAAGGGTTGGTTCGACCGCGTGCTCGCCTTCGGCTTCGCCTATCGGGACGGCACCCGCTTCGACAGCGGCCTGTTCAAGGGCAAGCAGGCGATCTGCTGCGTCACCACGGGCGGCACGCCGCAGCGATTCTCGGAGGGCGACGCCTACGGGCCGATCGACAAGGTGTTGTGGCCGGTCGAGCGGCTGACGCTCGCCTATCTGGGCGCCGCCGTGCATCCGGCCCACGTCGCCTATGCGGCGCCGCGCGTCGACGACGCGGCGCGCGCCGCGATGCTGGCGGCGTGGCGCGAGAGGCTCGCCGGCCTCCTGGCGGTCGCCCCGGCCGCCGTCCCGGTTCCGGCCTGACCGCGTTCTTCCGTTCCGTTCCACCGTTCCGCCGAGGCTTCGAGGAGAAGACCATGACCGCCACCGACACGACCGCTTCGATCGAGGCGCGAATCGACAGCCTCTTGGTCGGCGCCGTCGATCCTCACGTCCATTCCGGGCCGTCGATCGCGCCCCGCGGTCTCGATCATCTGGCGCTGGTGCGGCAGATGTCCGAGGCCGGCTTCGCCGCCGTGATCACCAAGGATCACGACTATGCGGGCGTCGCGACGGCGGCCCTGATCACGGCCAACTTCCCCGAGCTGCGCACCCGGATCTTCTCGGGCATCGCGCTCAACAACGCGGTCGGCGGGCTCAATCCGTGGGCGGTCGAGCACACGGCGGCGATGGGCGGCAAGATCGTGTTCATGCCGACGCTGGCGGCCGAGCATCACCTGCGCTGGGAGAAGACTTCGGCGTGGTCGCATCCCGCCTCGACGAGCAAGATGCGGCCCGCCGTCGGCGTTCCGGTGGTCGATCCGAACGGCAAGGTGCGCGACGACACCAAGGTGATTCTCGACATCGTCGCCCGCACCGGCCTGGTGCTGGCGAGCGGCCATCTGCACATCAGCGAGACCTGGGCCGTGTTCGAGGAGGCCAAGCGCCGCGGCGTCGAGACCATGGTGCTGACCCATCCCGAGGACATCGTCGAGGCGACGCTCGACGACGTGCGCGGCCTCGTCTCGCTCGGCGCCCATGTCGAGCACTCGCTGTGCATGTTCATCGAGGGGTCGAAGTTCAAGACCCGGACGGGCGAGGATCTGAAAGCCCAGATCGACGCCGCCGGCGTCGACCGCACCATCATGTGCTCCGACCTCGGCCAGACCGGCGTCTACTCGCCGCTGGAAGGCTTCCGGCGCGGCATCCGGCTGTGCATGGATCTCGGCTACACCGACGCCGACATCCGCAAGATGGTCGCCACCAACGCGGCGCGGGTGTTCCGGCTAGAGCCGGAGCAGGGCGCCGTCGCGACGCCCAGGAAGGTTCCGGTTCCGGGCTGACGCGGGCCCGGGGATCGCATCGACGCGCGCGGCGTCGCGACCGTCGCGGCGCTCACTTCAACTTCATGTCGATGCGCAACGTGTCGCCGCGATACTGGCCTTCGCCGACGAACACCAGGCAGCCGTCGCGGTCGACGACGGTGCGATGGACGATGGCGACCGGTGCGTTCAGCGAGACGTCGAGGAGCTTCGCGGTCTCCACGTCCGCGGTCGCGATCGTCAGCGTCTGCCGCGCGTCCTTGATCTTGAGGCCGGGGATGTCGGCGATCAGCTTCAGGGCCGGCTTGGTCTGGAAGTCCTTCTTCGAGATCTTGCCGACCAGGCGCTCGTCGATGAACAGGTCGCTCAGGTAGTAGGGCGTGCCGTTGCGCGAATGCAGGCGGCGCATGCGCTGATAGGCCGGGGCGAGCTTGCCGATCGGGTGCATCACATGCGCCGGCTGCATTCCCCGCTGCTCCGAGAGGGTCTGGATGACGGCGTTCTCGCGCGGCATCAGCAGCCCCGACCAATCGGTCGCGACTTCGCACCACGCCTGCACCTCGGGGCGCTTGCGCACGAACGTGCCCTTGGCACGGAACCGCTCGATCAACTGATCCTTCGCGAGCTCGTCCAAGGCCTGCCGAATGGTGGCGCGGGCGACGCCCACCTCCTCGGCCAGCTCGTCGACGGTCGGGATCTGCTGCCCGACCGGCCACTGGCCCGATTCGATTCGGCGGCGGAACAGGCTGGCGAGCTGAATGTAGCGCGCGACGGCGCTGCGGTTGAGATCGGGCGCGATGTCGGTCTTGGGTGAGGTCATGGTCCAGGCTCGGCCGATCGATTCGCATCGGCGCACGTATGGCAGCCGGCACGACGCCGTGTCCGCCAGTATGCCACGCCCGTCTGACGCAGCGGCAGGCGCCGAGACGCCGCAACGTGGATCGCCTCACGGACGACGGTAACGTCCGCCGCGCCACCGAGAGCGCCACGGCCTGCCGTGCGCCATGGTGTCACGGATGGCGGGTAATAGCTCATTCCTCTAGCCAATTCAACCAAGCCGCACTAGCTGCATCGCACCGCTCGCGCGGCGCGCGAGTCGTGTCGTCGGGGCATGACCACGGCTCGGGACGCGCCCACGCGCCGACGCGCGGCGGGTGACGGCCGCGCGGTCGTACCGTGCCCTGAAGCCGGGGACCGCCGTGCAGGCCAGGATCGAGCAAAACGCGCTGGACATCGCGGCTATTAGGTCATAATTCTGACCTAACGGCACTTTGCTCCTCCCGGGCGGTGCCGCGGCGTCGTCGCCAGCCGTCGACCGACGCCACGACGGCCCGGCGGGCCGACGCCGGGCGACACCGGCGCGACCGCGCATCGATCGGCCGGACGATCACTGACGCGACCATCGCGAGACGCATACAGCCGGAGCCGCCATGCCCGTACCGACGTCACCTCGGCCCGCCGAAGCGACGGCCGAATCGCAGCCGCCGCGGGTCGGCCCGCTGGCGAATATCCGGGTACTCGACATGGGGCGCATCCTGGCGGCGCCGTGGGCGACCCAGATTTTCGCCGATCTCGGCGCCGACGTGATCAAGATCGAGCGCCCCGGCGTCGGTGACGACACGCGCGGATGGGGGCCGCCGTTCCTGACGAGCGCGAGCGGCGAGCCGACCCGCGACGCCGGCTACTTCCTGGCCGTCAATCGTGGCAAGCGGTCGGTGACGATCGACATCACCAAGCCGGAAGGGCAGGAGATTCTGCACCGGCTCGCGGCGACGGCCGATGTCGCGATCGAGAATTTCAAGGCCGGCACGCTGGAGCGTTATCGGCTCGATGCCGCCTCGCTGCGCGCCGTCAATCCGCGGCTGATCTACTGCTCGGTGACCGGCTTCGGCCAGGACGGTCCGCGCAAGGACCAGGCGGCCTACGACTTCGCGATCCAGGCCATGGGCGGGCTGATGAGCGTGACGGGCGAGCGCGACGATCTGCCCGGTGGCGGCCCGCAGAAGGTCGGGCTGCCGATCGTCGACCTGATGACCGGCATGTATGCGGCCGTCGCCGTGCTGGCCGCGCTCACCCGGCGTGCCGAGACCGGGCAGGGCGAGACCATCGACCTCGCGATGCTCGACGTCCAGGCGGCCGTCCTGGCCAACCAGGCGATGAACTGGATGCTGTCCGGCAAGGTGCCGCGGCGCGGCGGCAACCGGCATCCGAACATCCAGCCGCAGGACGTGTTCCCCTGCGCCGACGGGCATCTCGTGCTGGCGGTCGGCAACGATGGGCAGTTCGCCCGGTTGTGCCAGGTTCTCGACCGCGCCCAGTGGGTGACCGACGAGCGGTTCGCCAGCAATGCCGGGCGGGTCCGCAACAACGCGGTGCTGACCGCGCTCTTGAGCGAACGCTTCCGCAGCTTCGAGCGCGACGCGCTGATCGCGGCGCTCGACGCCGTCGGCGTGCCCTGTGCGCCGATCAACACGATTCCGCAGGTCTTCGACGACCCGCAGATCCGTCATCGCGAGATGAAGCGGGACCTGCCGCACCCGGTCGCCGGCACGGTGCCCCAGGTCGTCAGCCCGCTGCGCTTCGCCGAGGCTCCGCTGCGCTTCGACCGGCCCCCGCCGGTGCTCGGCCAGCACACCCGCGACGTCCTCGCCGAGCTCGGGCTCGATGACGCCGCGCTGAGCGACATGGCCGCGCGCGGCGTGACCTGACCACCGTTCCGTCCCGATCCGAACCGACGAGACCGCGAGATCGCCATGCCCCGGATTCCGCTTCCCGAGCCCGACGAGATGACGGACGACCAGCGCGCCGTCCACGCCACCGTGGTCACCGGCAAGCGCGGCAAGATGATCGGGCCGCTGCGGGCCGTCATTCACAGCCCCGAGCTCGCCAGGCGGTGGTCCGCGCTGGGCGAGTTCCTGCGCTACGACACCTGCCTGCCGCCGCGTCTGAACGAGCTCGCCATCATCGTGGTCGGGCGGCACTACACCAGTCAGGTCGAGTGGTGGGCGCATTCCGCCGCCGCCGCCGCGGCCGGGCTCGGCGCCGAGATCATCGAGGCGATCCGGGTCGGCGAGGCGCCAGTCTTCGCGGATCCGGACGAGGCGGACGTTTACGAGTTCGCCCGTCAGCTCGTGCAGTCCGGGCAGGTGGAGGATGCCGTCTACGCGGCGATCGTGCAGCGCTTCGGCGCTCGCGGGGCCGTCGAGCTCGCCGGGGTGGTGGGCTACTACACGATGGTGTCGATGACGCTCAACGTCCACGTCGTCCCGCTGCCGGACGGGCTCGCGGATCCGATCGCCCCGCTGCCGCAGTCGGACGGGCTGATCACGACGCTGCCGCCGGCCCGCCGCATCTGACGAGGATCACCATGCCGGATTTCGACGTCGTTCCAGCGCCGCCGGTCTCGCCGCCGACGGTCGCGCTGCCGCCGGGCGCCTGCGATGCCCACAGCCACGTCTTCGGACCGTTCGACAGGTTTCCGCCATTGCAGTCGTCGGTGTACGCCCTGCCGGATGCGTCGCCGTCGGTTCACGCGGCCGCGCGCGAAAAGCTCGGCGTCCGCTACGGCGTGCTCACCCAGCCGGCGCCCTACGGCAACGACCCGGCCGCCATGCTGGACGCGGTGCGTGGCTCCGCCGGCGCTCTCAAGGCGGTGGCGGCGACCCACAGCGCGATCGACGACGCGACGCTGGCGGCGTGGCGCGCCGGCTGCATCTGCGGCCTGCGCTTCGTCGAGATGCGGGCGCCCGGCGGCGGGCGTTATCCCGGCAGCGTCGGGGTGGAGCATCTGACCGCCCTGGCGCCGCGCATGCGCGCGCTCGGGTTGCACGCGCAGCTCTGGGCCAAGGCCGAAGACCACGCCGTGCTGCTGCCCGATCTCCTGAAGCTCGGCGTGCCGCTGGTGCTCGACCACATGGGCTGCCCGGACCCTGCACGCGGTGCGGACGATCCGAGCTTCCGGGCGATCCTCGCCGCGATGAAGAGCGGACAGGTCTGGGTGAAGCTGTCGGTGTGCCGGGTGTCGCGCTCCGGGCCCGACTATCCCGACGTTCGCCCGCTGCACGACGCGCTCGTCGTCGCCGCGCCCGATCGCCTCGTCTGGGGATCCGACTGGCCCTATGTGCGGCTCGATCCCGCGCCGGACGCGGGCCGGCTCCTCGATCTGTTCACGACCTGGCTCGGGGACGACGATCTGCGCCGCCGGATCCTCGCCGACAACCCCGCCACGCTCTATGGATTCGGCGCCGCCGCCGACTGAGCCGCCCCGGTCCGAATCCAAGCCTTCGGAGCGACGATGCCGTCGGAAGAGCGACGCTGCAGGAGTCTTGTGATGACTGACGCCACACCCGCCCTGCCCTCCACCGTGCCGGTCGCCGTGATCGGGGCCGGGACGATGGGCAGCGGCATCGCGCTCGTCGCCGCGCGGGCCGGGCATCCGGTGCTGCTGCACGACGCCGCGCCCGGCGCGATCCAGCGCGGCCTCGACGGCCTGCGGCGCGACCTCGACCGCCTGGTCGACAAGGGCAAGCTGTCGGCGGAGGCGCGGGACACGCAGCTCGGCCGCATCACGCCGCTGCCGAACATCGACGACATCGGCCCGGCCGGCTTCGTCGTCGAGGCGATCGTCGAAGACTTCGGCGTGAAACGTGATCTGTTCCGCCGCATCGAGGCCGCCGTCGCGCCCGACGCGATCCTCTCCACCAACACCTCGTCGCTGTCGGTGACGGCGCTGGCCGCCGTGCTGGAGCGGCCGGAGCGCTTCCTCGGCGTGCACTTCTTCAACCCGGCGCCGATCCTGCCGCTGGTCGAGATCGTCAGCGGCCATGTCACGACCCCGGCGGTCGCCGCGACCGCCTTCGCGACCTGTCTCGCCTGGGGCAAGACGCCGGTGCACTGCCGCTCGACGCCGGGCTTCATCGTAAACCGCGTCGCCCGCCCGTTCTACGGCGAGACGCTGCGGCTGATCGCCGAGGGCGCCGCGACGCCCGCGACCCTCGACGCCATCCTGCGCGAGGCCGGCGGCTTCCGCATGGGGCCGTGCGAGCTGATGGATCTGATCGGCCACGACGTGAACTACGCCGTGACCCGCACGGTGTGGGAGCTGTTGTTCCAGGATCCGCGCTACAAGCCGTCGCTGGTGCAGAAGGAGCTGGTCGATTCCGGCCAGCTCGGCCGCAAGAGCGGCCGCGGCTTCTACGATTATGCCAAGGGCGCGGCGCCGCCCGTCGTGGACGACGCGCCCGCCGGGCCGCGGCCGAGCCGCGTGGTCATCGAAGGCGATCTCGGTCCGGCGGCGGCGCTCGCCGGTCTCGCCCAGGCGGCCGGCCTGAATGTCGAGACACGCGACGGCGACGGCGTGATCAGGATCGACGGAGTCTCGCTCGCGCTCACCGACGGACGCAGCGCCACCGAACGCTTCGCCTCGGAAGGCGGGCCCGAGAGTCTGTTCGACCTCGCCCTGGATTACGGCGCGGCCAAGCGCATCGCCATCGCCGCGGCCGATCAGGCGCCGGCGGGTGCGTGCGCCGCGGCGGCCGGCTTCTTCCAGGCGCTCGGAAAGCGCGTGTCGGTGCTCGACGACGCGCCCGGCCTCGTGGTGATGCGCACCGTCGCCATGCTGATCAACGAGGCGGCCGATGCCGCGCACCAGCAGGTCGCCAGCGCCGCCGACATCGATCTGTCGATGCTCAAGGGCGTCGCCTATCCGCGCGGGCCGCTCGCCTGGTGCGACGCGCTCGGCGCCGCCCGCATCGCCGCCGTGATCGATGCGCTCGCCCGCACCTATGGCGAGGACCGCTACCGCACGGCGCCGCTGCTGCGCCGCCACGCGCTGACCGGGCGCTTCTTTCATCCGTCGAACTGAGCTGAGCCGACCATGACCATCAATACGCAGACCAAGCCCCCGGTGACGACGACGCGCCGCGGCGACGGCGTTGCGATCGTCACCATCGACCGTCCGGAGCGCCGCAACGCCCTGAACCTCGAGGTGAAGGCGCTGATCGCCGACGCGATCGAGACGCTGACGGCCGACGACGCCGTGCGCGTGATCGTGCTCACCGGCGCCGGTGGGTATTTCGTCGCCGGCACCGACATCGCCGAGATGGTCGAGATGACGCCGCAGACGCATGTGGCGAAGCAGACCGGCCGCGTGTTCGACGTGCTGCGCCACTGCCCGAAGATCGTGATCGCCGCCGTGGAAGGCTACGCGCTCGGCGGCGGCTGCGAGCTGGCGCTCTGTTGCGACATGATCGTCGCCGGCGAGGACGCCGCGTTCGGTCAGCCGGAGATCCGGGTCGGCATCATGCCGGGTGCCGGCGGCACGCAGCGGTTGATCCGCGCCATCGGCAAGTACCGGGCCATGAAGCTGATGCTGACCGGTGAGGCCGTGAAGGCGCCCGACGCGCTGGCGATGGGCCTGATCACCGAGGTGGCGCCGAAAGGCGGTGCGCTCGACCGTGCGCTGGTACTCGCCGAGACGATCCTGAAGATGCCGCCGCTCGCCGTGCGTGCCATCAAGGAGGTGGTGGCGCTCGGCCAGGACGTGCCGCTGGAGACCGCGCTGGCGCTGGAGCGCAAGGCGTTCATCATGCTGTTCGACAGCGCTGACCAGGTGGAGGGCATGACGGCCTTCCTGGAGAAGCGCAAGCCGGTCTATCGCGGCGAGTGATCGTGTCGCGTGTCCGCCACGGGGACACGCACACCCCTCATTCTTCTTCTCGCCGACGCGAGGCTGTCGTGCCCGACCATGCGCTCCTGGTTTTCGGCTTCATTCCGCCCGACCTTCGGGCGACGCTGAGCGAACGTTTCGCGCTGGTGGAGCTCGATCGTGCGCGCGCCGCGCCGTGGACCGGCTTCGACATCGCCGTCACGACCGGGATCGTCGGCGCCGGCCGGCGCGAGTTCGACCTGTGCCCGGATCTGCGTCTGGTGGTCAGCCAGGGCATCGGCCTCGAGACGTTCGATCTCGCCGAGGCGAGGCGGCGCGGCATCGCCGTCGCGCACACGCCCGACGAGATCGCCGAGGATGTCGGTGATGCCGCCATCGCGATGATCTACGCCGTGCTGCGCGGCACGCTGCGCGCCGACGCCTTCGTGCGCGCGGGCCGCTGGGGCAAGGAGCGCATCGCCGCGACCCGCCGCGTGGCGGGCAGGACGGTCGGCATCGTCGGTCTCGGCCGGATCGGGCGCCACGTCGCCGATCGCGCGACCGCCATCGGCATGCGGGTCCTCTATCACACGCGGCGCCGGGCGGAGGCGCCGTACGAGTGGATGGCGGATGTCGTCACGCTGGCGACTCGCAGCGACGTCCTGGTCCTCGCCTGCCCGGGCGGCGAGGCGACCCGCCATCTGGTCGACGCGACCGTGCTCGACGCGCTCGGCCCGGACGGCGTGCTGGTCAACGTCGCGCGCGGCTCGGTGGTCGACGAGGCGGCGCTGCTCGATGCGCTGGAGGGCGGGCGGATCCACGGCGCCGCGCTCGACGTCTTCGCCACCGAGCCGGCGATCGATCCGCGCTTCCTGGCGCTCGACAACGTGGTCCTGTCGCCGCACTCCGCCTCGATCACCCGCGAGACGCGCGCCGCGATCATCGCCCGCATGATCGACGACATCGACGCCTATCGGAACGGTCGCCCGTTCTTCGACGCCGCCGCCGCGCCCTGACGCGGGCGCGTGCTCACGATCCTTCGGGCGTCGTCGGCCGATCGCCGGCCCAGCCTTCGCCGCCGGGCGGACGCTGCAGCATCGGGCGCTCGAAGATCTCGCCCAGCGCCGCGTAGAACGGCCCGCCGAGACGGGCCACCGGCCGCATCGCGATGCCGTCCACGCGTCGCCCGTCGTAGATGTCCGGCGACAGATGGAACGCCACGACCTCGCCGATATAGAGCGTGTTGATGCCGCGCCCGAGCACGACGATCTGATCGAGGCGACACTCCATCTGCACGGGCGACAGCGCGATGCGGGGCGGCGCGACGATCCGGCTCGGCAGCAGCGGGATGTCGAGCGCCTCCGTCTCGCTGGTCTCGGGCGGGAAATTCTGCCCGCAGCGGTGCATCACCTCCATGTTCGCCTCGGTCGCGACGTTGACCACGAACTCCCCGCTCGCCTTGATGTTGCGGGCCGTGTCCTTGATCGTCCCGACCGGAGTGCCGGGCCGCAGTGCGATGTTCACGGCGAGCATCGGCGGGGTGGTGGCGACGTAATTGTAGGAGCTGAACGGCGCGGCGTTGACGAGCCCCTGCGCGTCGATCGTGGTGATCCAGGCGACCGGCCGCGGGACGACGCATCCGACGAGCAGCCGGTACGCCGCCTCGGTGTCGAGGGTCCGGCTTTCGATCGTGATGAAGGTGTCGTCTGACATCGTGGGAGTCCGATCGGCTATGCAGTGCATGCAGTGTGGCGGAGGTGAGCGCGCGACGCACGGTGCGTCCGGACCACGTGCGCGAGGCGTGGTCCGGACCGGCTTGCGATCAGCGGGTCTTGAGCCCGGCCGTGTCGATCAGCTTCGCCATCCGCTCGGCGTCGCGCTTCAGGTAGGCCGCGAAGGCGTCGGCGTCCAGATAGAACACCTCGCTGCCCTGGCCGACGATCTTCTGCCGCACGGCCGGCATCGCCATTACGGTCGCCAGCGTGCGGCGGAGCTTGTCGAGCACGGCGGGGGGCGTCTTGGCGGGCGCCGAGATCCCGTACCAGGTGCCGATGTCGAATCCTTTCAGCCCGAGCTCGTCGAGCGTCCGCACCGACGGGAGCTGGTCGGCTCGCTTCGGAATCGTCACGGCGAGCGCCCGCAGGCGCCCCGACTCGATGTGCTGGAGCAGCGGCGGCGCGTTGAGGAAGCCGAGGTCCATCTGACCCGAGAGCAGATCCGTGGTCGCCGGCGCGACGCCCGTGTACGGGACGTGCACCATGCTGGCGCCGGTCATCTGCATGAACAGCTCGCCGGCGAGATGCGGCTGGCTGCCGATTCCGACCGAGGCGAAGTTGAGCTGCCGGGGATGCGCCTTGGTGTAGGCGACCAGCTCGGCCATGGTCGTGATCGGCAGCGAGCTTCGCACCACCAGCACGTTCGGGACGTTGGCGATCATGGCGATCGGCGCGAAGTCGGCGACCCCGTCGTAGGTCGTCTTGGACAGGCGCGGCATGATCGTGTGCGCCGTCGCGGTCGAGAGATAGAGGGTGTGGCCGTCCGGCTCGGCATGGGCGACGAAGCTCGCCCCGATGGTGGTGCCGGCGCCCGGCTTGTTGACGACGATCACCTCCTTGCCGAGCAGGTCGCCCATGGCGGAGGCGACGGTGCGGGCCAGGAGGTCGGCCGAGCCGCCGGCTGCGTAGGGGTTCACGAGCTGAATCGTCGTGCGCGGAAATGCTTGTTCCTGTGCCTGCGCCTCGGCGCGCGTCGTGCCGGCCGTGGTGGCGGCGACGAGCAGGCTCAGGACGGTCGTGATCAGTCGTCGCCCGGTCATGGGTCCTCCCGTTCGTTCGTTGTGATTGTCGCGGGCCCGCCGGCCCGCGAGGTCGACGTCGCGGCACACCGCTCATTCGATCCGGATGCCTGCGGTCTCGATCACGGCTTTCCACTTGGCGGTCTCGGCCGCCATGAAGCGCGCCAGATCCTGCGGCGTGCCGCCGGTCGGCACGGCGCCGAGATCCTGGATGCGCTTCGCCATCGCCGGGTCCTTCAGGGCGGCATCGACCTCGGAGGCGATCTTCTCGACCACGGCCCGCGGCGTGCCGGCCGGCGCCAGGAAGGCGAGCCAGCTCCCCATCTCGATGCCGGGAATGCCCGCCTCGGCATTGTTCGGCACGTCGGGAATGGCCGGCGCGCGGTCCTTGCCGGTGACGGCGAGGGCCCGCACGGTGCCGGCCGTGATGAAGCTCATCAGACCAGGCACGGTGTCGACCGTGAAGTCGATATTGCCGGCGATCAGATCCTGCAGCATCGGGGCACTGCCGCGGTAGGGGACGTGAGTGCCGTTCAGGCCGGTGCTCGCCACCAGCACGGTGCCGCCGAGATGGCCGGTCGAGCCGACCCCGGCACTGCCGTAGGTCGCGCCCTTCGGCGCGGCCTTCAGCTCGGCGACGAAGTCCTTCACGGTCGTCGCCTTCACCTTGGGGCCGACCACCAGGACGCTCGGGAAGTCGGCGATCGAGACGACCGGCGTGAACGCTTTGGCGGAGTCGAACGGCATCTTCCGGTACATGAACTGGTTCATGACCGCCGGTCCGGGCGTCGCCATCAGCAGCGTGTATCCGTCGGGCTGGCTGCGGGCGACCGCGGCGGCGCCGAGATTCCCGGCGCTGCCGCCCATGTTCTCGACGACGACGGGCTGGCCGAGCCGCGTCTGCAGGCTGGCGGCGACGAGGCGGGCGACCACGTCGGTGCTCCCGCCCGCCGCGTAGGGGACGACGATGCGCACCGACGCGTCCGGCCACGCGGCGGCGGCCGTACCGGTGCATGCGAGCAGAAGCGCGACCGCGAGACCTTTCCAGCAGCTTCGCATGGGACCTTCTCCGAGTCCTGATCGAGATCGGCGGCCGTCGCGACCGGCCGTCACGGCAGCGTCGCGATCCAGGTCGCGAGCGCGTCGACGACGGCCTTCGGCTGCTCGGGGATCAGCGCGTGGCTGGCGTTCGGAATCACCGCGATGGTGACGCGCGCGCCGAACTCGTCCTTCATCTCGTTGCGCTTCGCCGGCGGCTTGAACGGATCCTGCTCGGCCTGCAGATCGAGCAGGGGCGCGGTGCCGCCGGACCACCAGTCGCTCTGCTTGACGGCGGCGACCGCGGCGCGCTGGGCGTCGCGCACCTGTGGGTGCCAGCCGTCGAGCCACACGCGCGGATCGTTGCCCGGGGCGAAGAAGCCGAACCGCAGCGCGGCGAGCCGCTCCTCCTCGGGCAGCGACGGATTGCCCGCCTTGGTCACCGCGACGGTGAGCTCGGGCGCGTACTGCTTGGCCGCGGCGGCTGCGATGACGACGCCGCGCACCAGCGCCGGGTGGTCGACGGCGGTCATCCGCGCGACCCAGTTTCCGTAGGCGTGGCCGACCACGACGGCGCGGCCGCCGCCCAGCGTCTCGATCACGGTAGCGATGTCGCGGGCGAAGTCGTGCAGGCTGATGCCGGTCATCGGGCCTTTGCTGCGGCCGATGCCGCGCGGCTGCGGCCGCAGCACGCGGAAGCCGCGGGCCGCGAGCCCCTCGGCCACCGCGTCGTAGTCCTCCGAGTCGCGAGCGAGCGAGGGCAGCAGCACCACGGCCGGCCCGCTGCCCTCGACGATCACGTCGATCTCGACGTCGGCATGGCGGACGATCTCGCGGTGGCGATCGGCCGCGGTCGCCGCCGTGACCAGCACGGCCAAGGCCGCGATCAGCCCGATCAGACTCTCGAACAGGGGCGTCATCGTTCGTGTTCCTCTCCCTTTGGGGCTCGCTCTCGTGGAGACGAGACCTCGTCGTTGGGCCGGACGGTCCGGCGGGTCCGTCAGGACCGTGCCACCGTCCGGTCGTGTGCCGGCTCAGACCATCCGTCTGCCCCGTTCGGCGTCGAGCGTCTTCACGATCTCCGGAAGGCGCTCCTCTGCGGTGCGCGAGCACTGCTCGAAGATGCTGTTGCCGTGGCTGTCGATGCCGACCACCAGCGGTCCGAGATCGGCGACCCGCAGCCTCACCAGGCGATAGTGGGAAATGAGATCGTCCCAGGCGACCGCGACGACGCTCCGGATCGCCTCGGTCAGCAGCGGGCAGCCGCCACCCAGGAACGACAGGTAGACGCAGCCGACCTCCTGCATGGCCGCGGTCGAGGTCATCCCGAGCCCGCCCTTGCCGCCGACCATGCGCAGCCGGTAGTGGCGGATCAGGTCCGGCATCAGGCCGTCGAAGCGGGTGCTGGTGGTCGGGTTCATGTAGAGGACGTCGAAGCGGCCGTCGGTCTCCTCGCTGTAGCTGCCGAGGTGGAAGAGCGTGTCCTCGGTGATGTCGATGGGGAGCGCCCGGCCGGCCTTCATGTACTCGACGATGCGGTGGTGGGTCGGCAGGCCCGCCGTGATGGTGATGTCGCCGTTCAACGTCACCAGATCGCCGGCCTCGAGGGAGCGGACGTCGGCTTCCGTCACGGGGAGCGCGAGAGACTTGAGGTCCGGCATGCCGTGCTCCTATTCGAGGGTCTCGATGCGGCCGTCGTCGTAGAGACGCGCGCTCGCCCGCCGATTGATCCAGCAGTTGAAGCACACGGCGACCGGCACGAAGCCGTGCGACGCCGCGTAGTCGACATGGACGGCGAGCGCCGTGGTGTCGCCGCCCGTGCCCATCGGGCCGAAGCCGGTCTTGTTGACGGCATCGAGGAGCCGGGCCTCCATGTCGGCGAGGATCGGCTCCGGGTTGATCTGCCCGAACGGGCGCAGCGACGCCTGCTTGGCGAGCTTGGCGCAGTAGTCGAAGGTGCCGCCGATGCCGACACCGATCACCACGGGCGGACAATGCTGCGATCCCGCCTTCAGGACGCAGTCCATCACGTAGCGCTCGATCACGTCGAGGCTCGGGAAGCTGAAGATCTCGAGCGCCGCCCAGCGGCCGGAGCCGAGCCCCTTCGGCGAGCAGGTGATCTCGAGCCAGTCGGCGCCGTCGACCAGCTCGAAGCTGACCAGCGGCATGCTGCGGCCCTTGTGGCCGCGCTCGAGCGTCAGCGGGTTCGTCACGTGCTTGAGGATCGGCGGCTGGACCGTGGCGACGAGATGGTCGAAGCCGTCGGAGATCGCCTGCCGGATGTTGCCCTCCAGGCGCACGGCCGTGCCGATCTTGACGAAATAGGTCGGAATCCCAGCGTCGGAGCAGAGATGGCGATCGGCCGCTTCGGCCCGCTGGGCGCTGCCGATCATCATCGACAGCACGCTCTGCGCCACCGGGCTGCTCTCCGCGGCGCGGGCCCGGACCAGCGCCGCCTTGGTGTCCTCGGGGACCTTCTTCAGGGCGCTGCCGTAGAGCTGCGCGGCGACCGCCTTGACCTGCTCGTAAGTGACTGGCACGGGCGTGACCCTCTGTGGTCGCGGCGATCCGGGTGCAGCTCTTCGTCGGGGACGTCTCTGGTCGACGGCGGGGCGGACGACCTCTTGCCTTAAAGGTCATAAAGATGACATTATAAGGACAATCAGCTAGCTGAATAAGGAAACGGTGTCAACACATGGACGATCCGCAGCACGTGGCGACACGGATGGAAGCGGGGCCGCACTGCAGCATGCGCCGCTCCGCTCCTCAGGCCGGCGACGGCGTCGCGTCGGCCGACCGTCGTCCCGGAGCCGAGCCGTCGACGTCATGACGAAAAGCGAGTGTCCGATGAAACTCCACTGGTCTCCCCGCTCTCCGTTCGTCCGCAAGGTGATGCTGTTCGCCCACGAGACCGGCCTGGTCGACAGGTTGGAGCTGCGGCGGACCGTCGTCGCGATGACGAAGCCGAATCCGGAGCTGCTTCCGGACAATCCGCTCAACAAGATCCCGACCCTGATCCTCGACGATGGGTCGTCCCTCTACGACTCCATCGTCATCTGCGAGTATCTGGACGGCCTGCACGGCGGTGCGAAGCTGTTCCCCGAGGAGCCGAAGGCCTATTTCACGGCGATGCGCCGCTGCGCGCTCGGCGACGGCCTGCTCGACCTCCTGATCCTGTGGCGCAACGAGCGCGAGCGGAAGCACCCCGATCCTGATTACCTTGCCGCCTATGCGGTGAAGTTCGACGCGAGCCTCGCCGCGCTGGAGAGCGAGGCCGACGCGCTCGCTGCGACGCCGTTCGGCATCGGCCATATCGCGATCGGATGCGCGCTGTCCTACACGGGCTTCCGCTTCCCCGATCTGGAATGGCGTCCGCGCCATCCGAAGATCGCCGCCTGGCTCGCCGACTTCTCGCGGCGCCCCGCCGCCGTCGCCACCGAGGCGCGCGACGGCTGAGGCGCGCGACGTCTGATATCGGCCGACACGCCGGCCCCGAGACGCGAAAGGACCGACAGGCGGGCGCCTGCCGGTCCATTCTCCGCGAAGCGTGCGACGTCAGCGCTTCAGGATCGTCACGGCGCAGTTGCCGCCGGCGCCGAGCACGTGTGCGAGCCCGACCTTCGCGCCCTCGACCTGGCGCTTTCCGGACTGTCCGCGGAGCTGCGACACGATCTCCACCACCTGGCCGAGATGCGAGGCGCCGACCGGCTCGCCCTTGCTGATCAGGCCGCCGCTCATGTTCACCGGCTTGGCGCCGCCGATCTCGGTGGTGCCGTCGTCGATCAGGCGGCCGGCCTCGCCGAGCCCGCACAGGCCGAGCTCCTCGTAGATCTCGATCTCGCAGAACGCGTCGGTGTCCTGGACCTCGAAGCAGTCGATGTCCTCCGGTCCGAGCCCGGCCCGCTCGTAGGCCATCTTGCCGGTCACCTCGGTCGGCCCGGGATTGTTCGCCGTGGCGCTCATGCTGTCGGCCGGGCAGCGGAAGTCGGCCGAGAAACGCGCGATGCTGTGGCAGCAGGCCGCGATGGTGATCGGGTCGCCGCCGAGCTTCGCGGCGCGCTCCTTCGAGGCGACGACGACGGCGGCGGCGCCGTCGTTGGGCGCGCAGATCTCGAGCCGCCGGATCGGGTCGCAGACCAGCGGCGAATGGAGAATCTCCTCCAGGCCGAACTCCTTGCGATACATGGAATTCGGATTGTGCACGCTGTTGCGGTGGTTCTTGTAGGCGACCTTGGCGATGTGCAGATCGGTGGTGCCGAACTCGTGCATGTGGCGGCGCGCTCGCATCGACCAGTAGCTCGGGTTGAGCGACATGCCCATCGCGATCTGCCACGGCGCGTAGATCATTCGTGGATCCATGAAGCCGCGCGGCATCTTTTCGGTGCCGAGCACCATCACGAGGTCGGCCTCGCCGGAGCGGATCGCGAGGATCGCCTGACGCAGCGCGACGCCGCCGGAGGCGCACGCCGCCTCGACGTCGACGATCGGGATGTCGGTCGAGCCGAGCCGGCGCAGGATGCGCGCCCCGGAGGTCGCGGGAAGATACATGCGCGCCAGATAGGCGGCCTGGATGTCCTTCCAGGCGACCCCGGCATCAGCGAGCGCGGCGGCCGCCGCATGGGCGCCGATCTCTTCGTAGCTCGTGTCGAACCGGCCGAACGGATGGATGCCGGCCCCCAGAATCACGACATCGGACATGATCGATCCTCTTCAGCTCTCGGCCGCGAACGCGAAGGCGACGACGTCCTCGCCGGACGGTCCGACGTGGTGGATCGCGACCTTCAGGGTCAGCGGCATGCCGACGCGCAGGCTGTCGACGTCGCCCTCGATCGGCGACATCACCCGCAGCCCGTCGGGCAGCTCGACAAGACCGAGGCCGAACGGCCGGAACGGCTCCGGCCCGCGATAGTCACCCGGCGGCTTGTGGCGCACCACCGTGTAGGTCCACAGCTCACCGCGGTCGGAGAGCGGGATCGTCTCGAGGTCGCTGCCGCCGCAGTTCGGGCACAGGCTGTTGCGGCCGAGCGTGACCTCGCCGCAGTGGCGACAGCGCGATCCCTGCAGCCGGACCCGGCCGAGATCGTCCAGCGGCTCCGTCAGCACGCCGTCACGAATTGCCACCCTGCGCGGGCCCCCGGTATCGTTCGCCATGTCTGCGGCCATGTCTGCCATGCTCCCGTGCAAGGACCGATCTTCGACGCGAGATGACGTCGGGCCGCGCCGCCGGTTCCTCCGGATTTGTTTAGGTCATAATGCTAGCCTTTAGAGCATGAGGGGTCAAGGGCGCGGTGGCGCGCCCGTGGGCGATCGGCCGATCGCAGCGATACCCGCCGAGATCGGAGATCGATCGCGAACGTCGTCCGCTCGACTCGGCGCTCGACCGCATGGAGCCAGTAGTCGGCTTCGCCGCAGACTCGATCCGGGCTGGAGCGCTTGGTCGTCGGGGATTTGTCGGTGCCGGCCGCCACCCCCGGCAAAGCCGATGCCGGACCAGGCGAGGGCTACCGTGAGCACGTCGCCGGTTCAGGCCATCGGGGCGCACAGCCATGGCCCGGCGAGGATCACGCCGGCGCTGTCGTGGCGCTCGGCCGCCGACAGGACGGCGGCATCGACCGCGTCGGCCGTATCGGAAAGGTCGCTATCGCCGCCAGGGCATCAAAAGAAGTCGGTGAAGTTGAACAGCCACAGAAAGCCACCCGACACGACCGCGGCCAGAATCGCGAGCGCGACGAGAATGCGACGGTCGAACGTCGCCGAGCCGGAGGCGTCGAGGGCTGGTTCCATGGTTCCTGATCCGGTGAGGGAGGACCTGCATGCCGGATCGGCTGGACCGATCCGTCGCGGTTCAGAAGTCGTCGTCGCTGAGCGCATGCGCTCCACTCCCGCCGCGCGCATAGGCCTTCACGGCGGCGGCCTGGATGCGGTCACGATGCGCATCGAACGCCTGCAACATGCTCGGCTCATCCGCGGACATGCCCGGCTGGAGCTGCCGAAGAATGCCCTCCGCCACGAAGAACGCGGCCTCCATGGCCCTGTCGTGCGCCCAGAATCCCACAGCGCGGCGGGTCGCATCGTAGTAGCGCGAGCGGTTCGGAAAGCGCAGCGCGACGGTCATCCGACCGATCCGTTGGACAGGACCTCGAAGTCTTTCAGAACATCGGCGATCAGGCGCTGCCGGCGTGGATCCAGCGCTGCCGGAGTGGCGGCGAACAGCGAGAGCAGATAGTGCGCCTTCTCGGCCGCCTCCGCCCAGCTCTGGGCCGGCGCGGCCAGAAGGTGGGACTCCAACGCCTGCTCACGCTCGCGCAGGGCCTTGGCGTTCGCCTCGACGTCGGCGCGCATCCGCCGCAGCTCGGTCGCCTGCTGAGCGATCATTCCACGGTGATTGTCGAGCGTCACGGGCTGATCGGTCATCTGGGCCTCTGGCGATGATCGCCGGAGGACCACCATGGACCTCGCCGGCGATATAAGCGAGACAATTCGCTGTATCCCGATGTCGCAACGGTCCGCGCGGAGAGCGCCTCCGTCCCGTCGTGAGACTCGCCACCTTCGTGAAACTGCAGCCTTCGATGAGAGAAGCCGTCGTGAAAAAGACGGACCATCTCGATAATAGGCTGGTCATCGTGAGACGAGACCGTCGTGAGAGGTGGTCTCGTGATAACGTTGATTCGGCGCCGCGGTCGTTCGGGGTCGAGATCGTATCGGGGGCGAAATCGTAGCGAAGCCGCTCGTCACATTCGCTTCTTTGCCCTTCTCCATCGCTGGAACATTCTCTCTCTTCGGGCGTTGACCCTTGTTCCTCGGACAGGTCCGCGATGTCGACGCCCCCTTCGGGAGGCAGGAAGGATCCTTCATGACGACGTTCCTGCGAGCCGAGAAGCCCGACGCCGACTGCGTGACGATCGCCTTCTGGAGCGAAGAAGGGATCACACGCTGCCGCATGCTCGGTCCGACGAAGATGATCTTCGGGCAACCGTTCGAGCTGCACGGGCCGGTCGCCGGCTCGGCGGCCGTCGTGCGGTCCCTCGAGATCGGACGTCGGTTCGCGGACGATCTCGGCGTGCCGATGGTGATCGTCGATCCGGACCGGCTGTGGAACGACGCCTGGGGCACGCTCGCCGACCGCGGCGCGCCCGGCCCACTCCTGCCGAGCGAGACGATCGGCTCGGTCCGAATTTGAGACCCGCGAGCGAAGCCCTCACGGCGACGATCGGCGCGCCCGCGTGCAGCTTGGCGCGATCGCGCATCGGCCTTGCCGTTTTACTGGCGGCACTCGCGCTGCCGGGTGCAGTGGCGACCGCGATCGCCGCCGGCGACCAGCCGGTGTTGGGACACGGCAATGTCGCCTGCCGGGCCTGGAGCGACGACCGACGCAGCCCGACGTCTGCCGGCGAGCCGCGGACCGCCTGGATTCTCGGATTCCTCACCGCCACCAGTCAGTACGGCGAGGCACCGGCAACCGACGTGTCGCGCGGCAGGAGCACCGAGGAGATCGTGGCGGCGATCGACCGGTATTGCGGCGAGCACCCCGACGACTCGCTTCACAAGGCCTCGTCGGTGTTGGTCGAGACCTGGCGCCAGCAGGCGAAGCCGTGACGACACGACGAGTGCGGCGCAGCGACCAAACCCACATGTCACGAGGCGCCGTCGCCCGTGGACAAGAACCCGAAGCATCAGGCCGGTCGTTGCCGGCGCCCTTGGAGATCGATCAATGAACACCCGATCCGTTCGCGTGCGTGAGGATGCCGAGAAGCGTTTCAAACGGAAGGCCGAGGATGTCGCACTCGCCAGCCGGGCGGCGGCGGATTACGCCGCGGCCCACCAGGGCGCGCTCGTCAACATGGCGCGGCTGAAGGCGTTGCGAATCGCGCGCGATGCCGGAGCGGTCCTCGCAAGCGCTCCCGTTCCCGTCCCCGCACCCGCGATCGCGGCGCCGCGGGCGAAGCGGGCGCGGCCGGCGCCGCTCGGCCATCGGCTGAAGCGCGTGAGCACCTCCGAGCGGGCGACATCCTGATCGCGATGTGAGCCGGCCGGTCCGTCGACCGGCACGGCATACGGCACGCGGAAACGTCCCGGTGGATCCGGCCTCGCGAGGCCGGATCCACCGGGACGTCTGCTCGTCGGGGCTGGAACGGATGTCGGAACCGTGCGACAGGCGCGGCGCCGCGCGGTGACGGTGCCGCGGCAGGCCGCCACCCGGCTCAGGCCTTGCTCTTCCTGAACAGTTCGCTCGTCGAGACGACCGTTGGTCTGCCCTTGGGCGCACCCGTCGGCGCGCTCGTGGCGATCGCGCCCTGCACCTTGTTCTTCTTCGGCTTCTTCTGCTCTCGATTGCCGCGCCGCTTCTCCTTCGACATGCCGTCCTCCTCGGGCTTTTTCGGGCCGTTCGGCCCTCTTCAAGCAGAACGGCCCCGCACCTCGGAGAGGCGCGGGGCCGAGACGAGGCGCCGAGCGCCTCCTCGAGGGTGATTGTCGCCGCATCCTTCATCCGGGCCGCCAGTACATCCGTGGTCGGCCGATCGGAACGATGCGGGCTGTGCCGGCGGCGTGGCGAGATACGCCCGGGCCGCCGAGACAATCAACCCAGAAGCTCGAGCTTCGTGGCCGTCATCTTGCCGGTGTTGCCGTCGGGAACGAGGTCGTAGCCGACCTTCTGCCCCTCCCGCAGATCGGAGATGCCGGCGCTCTCCAGTGCACTGATGTGCACGAAGGCATCCGCACCGCCGCCGTCCGGAGCGATGAACCCGAAGCCCTTTTGGGCGTTGAACCACTTCACGGTTCCATTGATCATGGCGACCGCCTTTCGTGAGCTGAAACGGGGAGCGCCCGCTCGCACACGGGCCGTCGAAATCGCATTGTCAGGAAAGAGGAGCGGGCGCGGCGCTGATCCATCAGCGCAAGGCCAGTCGTCCGGCCGTCTATCGACCTCTTTCATATGGGAGACGCGAGCCGGCATGACAAGGGGCGTGGTTTCGACGGCCGCGTGCGCCTCAGATCGCTGGTCGATCTGTGCATCCGCCACCGGACGATCCTCGATCGTCGTATTTCCGTGACGCCGTGGCCGCGCCGTGCGATGGTGCGCCACCGGATGCCACGCGACGAGGGTCATGGGCCTCGCGCTCACGGTGACCTCGATGCGTGGATTGGCTGCGCCCGCGATGTCTTCGGCGACGCCGTGGCGACGCGACGGTCGGCGACGGTGCCTCCACCCGCGAACCCCTGGACCACACAGGCCTCGGCGGCGCAAATCTGATGCCGGTCGCGGTGGCGCGGGACATCCGGCAAGCAATCCGGCGATCAGCGGCCTTCGCCACATCGTCGACACGAGAATCGGGCCGTCTGCGGCCCACCCGTGCCCACCGGCATCGGAGGCGAGTGACTTCACTCCGCCCCGACCGATGCAACCCGGCGAGGCACCGCGACGTTCACGACCAGACCCCAACCTCCTGGAGCCCCCGTTTGCCGAATCAGATCGAGTGCAGCGACGAGCACGACGACATCGTCTATCCGTCCGCCATACCGTTCCTGCTCGTCCACCTGGCCTGCTTCGCCGCGATCTGGACCGGTGTGACCCTGGACGCCGTGATCCTCGGGGTCGGCCTCTACTGGCTCCGGATGTTCGGAATCGGCGCCGGCTATCACCGCTACTTCTCGCACCGCGCCTTCTCGACCAGCCGCGTTTTCCAGCTCGGCCTCGCCGTCCTGGCCCAGAGCACGGCGCAGAAGAGCGTGCTGTGGTGGGCCGCCAAGCACCGGCATCACCACCTGCATTCCGACACCGAGCAGGACGTGCACTCGCCGGTGCGGAACAGCTTCCTGTACAGTCACGTCGGCTGGATCTTCGCCCGCCGGCACGACGCCACCGACCTGTCGAAGATCGCCGACTTCGCCCGCTTCCCCGAGCTGATGTGGCTGCATCGGTTCGAGCTGGCGCCGGCCGTGCTGCTGGCGGTGCTGTGCTTCCTGGTGGCCGGCTGGCCCGGGCTCGTGGTCGGCTTCTTCTGGAGCACCGTCGCGGTCTATCACGCGACCTTCTGCATCAACTCGCTCGCCCATGTGCGCGGCAAGAAGCGCTTCGTCACCGGCGACGAGTCGCGCAACAACTGGGCGCTCGCGCTCATGACCATGGGCGAGGGGTGGCACAACAACCACCACGCCTATCAGAGCAGCGTGCGCCAGGGGTTTCGCTGGTGGGAGATCGACCCGACCTACTACATCCTGCTCGGCCTGTCTCGGCTCGGCCTCGTGTGGGGCCTGAAGACTCCGCCGGCCGAGGTGCTCCGCAACGAGCAGCGCCTCGGCACCAAGGTGGTGAACCGGGCGGCCGAGCAGCTCGCGGCTCGCTTCAACGTCGAACGCATCGCCGCGGCGGCGGCGGCGGCGCTGCAGGGGCCCGACCTCGCGGCGTTCCGCGCCAGCGTCGCCTCGGCGCAGCACCGCGCGGCCGACATGCTGGCGAGCCTGCACCTGCCGCACGTTCCCGGTCGCGACGAGCTGCTGGCCGAGGCCCGTGCCATGTTCGCCAAGACGCCCTCGCTCGACGACATCGTCGACCGCGCCTACGGCCTGCTGCTCGCATCGGTCGCGTCACGCCTGGCGACCGCGAGCTGATCACGACGGAGCTGCGGGGCCGGACGCCCATGGCGCCGGCTCCCGACGCCATCCTCGCACTTCTCGTAGGCGCGGCTCGGTTCCAGCCTGCACGCGCCAGTGTCCGCAGCAGGTCACCCGCCCGGCCGTGGTCGTCAACGAGCATCTCCGGCGGGTGGTGCCGGGCGGGTGTCCCCGATCAGCGGATCCGCTGCGGATGGGCATAGACCTCGAAGGACGCTCCGCGCGCCATCGCCACCAGCGTGATGCCGGCCGCGGCGGCGACCCGGACCGCGAGCGCGGTGGGGGCCGAGACGGCGATCAGCACCGGGGCGCCGATCGCGGCCGTCTTCTGCACCATCTCGACGGAGACGCGGCTGGTGATGACGACGGCGCCCGACGCGGTGGACACGCCGCTGCACGCCAACGTGCCCGCGAGCTTGTCCAGAGCATTGTGGCGTCCGACATCCTCGCGCAGCGCCACCAGGCCGTCCTCCGGCGAGAAGAAGCCGGCCGCGTGGGTCGCGCGGGTCGCATGCTGGAGGTGCTGGGCGGATGCGAGCGCCGCCACGGCGGCGGCGATCGCCGCGCCGTCGAGAGTCGTGCCGTCGAGATCGGTGTGATCGGACACGGCGCGGATGGGCCGGCACGCCTCGTCGAGACTCTCGATCCCGCACAGGCCGCAGCCGGTGGGCCCGGCGAGGCGGCGCCGACGCCGAGTCTGGTTCTCGGCGCGCGGGCCGGCGAGCCACATCCGCACCTCGATCCCCGAAGGACCCGGCACGATCGCCAGGTCCTCGATCTCGTCGCGGCGCGTGACGATCCCCTCAGTCAGGCTGAAGCCGATGCCGAAGTCCGCGAGGTCGGCCGGCGTCGCCATCATGACGGCTTCGGTGCTGCCGCCATAGACCAGCGCGACCGCGGTCTCCTCCGGCACCGTGCGGTGGCCCGCCGCCGGCGCAGCGCTCCCGTGGGCGATCGACACCAGCCGCCGTGCGGGGGCCGGCAGATCGCTGGCGGGCTCGGACGTCTGCGCGGCGGGCCGCACAGAAACGGCCGCGACCGCGTGCGCGGCGGCGGGATGGGGACGCGGAAGCGGCGCGGTCATGGTGACGGATGGCAAAGGTCCGGCCTCGTCTGTTCGCCGGCAGACCGAGCTCGCGCGCCGGCTCCTGTCGGGAGATCGTCTCCACAGGAACTCCGATCCCCCGCCCGGCGTTCGCACCGCAGGATCGTTCCCGTCCGAGCGACGTGAGCAGCCCACTTCCCACTCCCGCGAGGACGACATGACGCAGCAGCGAAAGCAGAAGGCCGTCCAGAAGGACTATTCGGGTCCGGCCGGCGGGTGGGGGTCCGTCAGGGCGGTGGCCAGCATCCTGACCCAGGAGGAGGTCCGGATCCTGGGCAGCGAGATCCTGTGGAAGCAGAACAAGCCGGACGGCTTCATGTGCGTGTCGTGCTCATGGGCGAAGCCGGCCGAGCCGCATCCGTTCGAGTTCTGCGAGAACGGCGCCAAGGCGACGGCCTGGGAGATCACGCCGAAGAAGACCGATCCGGCCTTCTTCGAGGCCCACACGCTGACCGAGCTGCGCGACTGGTCGGATCACGCGCTCGAGGAGAACGGCCGCCTGACGCATCCGCTGCGCTACGATGCCGCGCGCGACAAATACGTCCAGGTGTCGTGGGACGAAGCCTACGCCGAGATCGGGGCCGAGCTGAAGAAGCTCGATCCGAAGGAGGTCGTCTTCTACACGTCCGGGCGCGCCTCGCTGGAGGCGAGCTACATGTGGCAGCTCTTCGGCCGCATGTACGGCACGAACAACTTCCCGGACAGCTCCAACATGTGCCACGAGTCGACCTCGGTGGCGCTGCCGCAGGTGATCGGCGTGCCGGTCGGCACCGTCCTGCTCGAGGATTTCGAGCACACCGACTGCATCTTCTTCTTCGGCCAGAACACCACGACCAACTCGCCCCGCATGCTGCATCCGCTGCAGGGCGCGTCGAAACGCGGAGTGCCGATCGTCGTCTTCAACCCGATCCGCGAGCGCGGGCTCGAGCGCTTCACTAATCCGCAGAACCCGGTCGAGATGGCGACCGGCAGCACCACCCGGATCGCCACGCAGTATTATCAGGTGAAGCCGGGCGGCGACATCGCCGCCATCGCGGGCGTCTGCAAGGCGCTGATCGAGATGGACGTGGTGGCGCAGCAGAACGGCCGGCCGCGCGTGCTCGACGTCGACTTCATCGCGCAGCACACCCACGGCTTCGAGGACTTCGCCGCGTTCTGCCGGGCGCAGTCGTGGGTCGACCTCGAGGCGGTGTCGGGCCTCTCCGAGGCCGAGATGCGGCAGGCCGCACGGACCTATGCGAAGGCGAACGCCGTCATCGCCAATTACGGGATGGGCATGACCCAGCACGTGCACGGCGTCGAGGCCTGCCAGATGGTCGTGAACCTGCTGCTGCTGCGCGGCAACATCGGCAAGAAGGGCGCCGGCATCTCGCCGGTGCGAGGCCACTCGAACGTGCAGGGCCAGCGCACCGTCGGCATCTCGGAGAAGGCCAAGCTCGTGCCGCTCGATCGGCTGAAGGAGCTGTACGGCTTCGAGCCGCCACGCGAGGATGGGCTCGCCACCGTGGATGCCTGCGAGGCCATCCTCGACGGCCGGGTGCGCGGCTTCGTCGCGCTCGGCGGCAATTTCCTGCGCGCGATTCCGGACCATTCCCGCATGGAGCCGGCCTGGGGCAAGCTTCGCCTCTCCGTCCAGGTCGCGACCAAGCTCAACCGCACGCATCTGATCCCGGGCGAGGTGACGTATCTGTTGCCGTGCCGGGGCCGCATCGAGATCGACCGCCAGGCGACCGGGCCGCAGGCCGTGTCGATGGAGGATTCGACCACCTGCATCCACGGCTCGAACGGCTTTCGCGAGCCGGTCAGCGCGCATCTGCGCTCCGAGCCGGCGATCGTCGCCGGCCTCGCCAAGGCGACGCTTGCGCGAAACCCGAAGGTCGATTGGGACGCCTGGGTCGGCGACTATTCGCTGGTGCGGGACGCCATCGAGAAGACCTGGCCGGACCAGTTCGAGGGCTTCAACAAGCGCCTGTTCACGCCGGGCGGGTTTCCGCGCCCGCTCGGTGCCCGCGAGCGGAAATGGACCACGCCGAACGGCAAGGCGAACTTCACGGTTCCGAAGAGCCTGGAGAACCGGCTTCCGGCCGAGGAGGGCGTCTATCAGCTCGTCACCCTGCGCTCCGACGGCCAGTTCAACACCACGGTCTACGGCCTCGACGACCGCTTCCGCGGAGTCTTCGGCGGGCGCGACGTCGTGCTGATGAACACGGCCGACATGGCGCGGCTCGGGCTCGAGAAAGGCGACACGATCCGCCTCGTGACGGCTTATCACGACGGCATCCGACGTGAGCTCGGCGGCCTGCAGGTGCTGCCCTTCGGCATCCCGCAAGGGTCGATCGCCGGCTATTATCCCGAGTGCAACGTGCTGATCCCGGTGGGGCACCACGCGCAAGGCAGCAAGGTACCGGCGGCCAAGTCGGTGCCGGTGCGGATCGAGAAGGACACCGCCGCGCTCGCGGCCG
This sequence comes from Rhodoplanes elegans, assembly GCF_016653355.1. GTDB lineage: Bacteria > Pseudomonadota > Alphaproteobacteria > Rhizobiales > Xanthobacteraceae > Rhodoplanes > Rhodoplanes elegans. The sequence continues at coordinate 129,009 of NZ_NHSK01000076.1, forward strand.
AGTGAGCGCGACGCTCGGACCTTGTCCGGCCTGGTCGCCCTGGCGGCGCTATCGGAGCGGTCCGGTGCCGGCCGACGCCGGGCCGCACGCCTCGTCCGCATCGCCGGTGGCCGCGAGCCCGCGCGCCACGAGGCCGAGCGCCGCCGCCATGTAGACGAGCCCCATCGGCACCCACATGATCAGGCCGGCGAGCTGCTGATCGGCGAGCGGCGACAGGCCGAAGGCGAGTGCGCCTTGCGCCATCAGCGGGAACCACAGGCCGGGCGAGAAGGTGAGCAGCGCCCCCAGCATGCCGGTGTGCATCAGGGTCGCCAGCAGCACCGGCGCGGCGGCGAGCGCGGCCCCGGCGCCGCTACGCGCCGCCACCAGGAGACTGTGCCAGAACGTCAGCGAGACGCCGAGGAGCGTGCCGAGCATCACGAGATGCAGCCCGCCATCGCGCAGCGCCGCTTCGTAGAAGCCCGGCACATGCCAGAACCAGATGGCGGCCCCGTAAGCCAGCCCGGCGCCAGCCGGCCGCCCGAGCCACGATGCGACCCCGGCCTCGCGTGCGCGGGCGTCCTCCGGACCCGCCCACACGCTCCGGGCTCCGAGCAGAAGGAGGGGCGGCGCCAGCGCGACCAGGATCACGTGCTGGACCATGTGAGCCCAGGCGAGATGGGCGGCGAGCCGACACAGCGGTGACACCACCGCGACGACGAGCAGGAGCCATCCCGTGCCGAACAGCACGATCCGCCAGGCGGGCGGCGCGGTGCCCTCGCGCCACCGCGCGACGACGGCCGAGAGAAAGAGCGCCGGCAGGAGCAGCACGGGCAGCAGCGTCGCCGGCGCGAGGCTCCAGGCGGACGCGACCGTGGTCGGTGTCAGGGCGGTCGCACCCGCGAGGCACAAGGAGATCAGGCGCTCGACCGGACCCGTGGACGGGCCGAGCAGGACGCCGAGGACGGCACCGGCGAGCCCGGCCGCCGTCACCGCCAGGATCAACCGAAAAGGCCGCATCACGTCTCCTCGTGCGCAGGAACCGATGGTCGCGCCGCCCGTCCGGTCCAGAAAGACCGCGATCAGACCGCGCGCGACCGCGCCGTCGAAGACGTAACGCGACAAGGGCGACAGCGATCCCGCCGCTCAGACCTTCCGGATCCGCGGCGGCTGCCAGGTTCCTTCGCCGGGCGGCAGGATGGAGGGCGGCGTGGACTTCGGCCAGTACAGCCGCATCACCACGTAGATCGGCCCCTCGGGCGCCGGCAGCCAGTTGCTCTCGCGCTCGGGGCCGGGTGACTTCGCCTGGATGTAGAGGGTCAGCGCGCCGTCGGGGCCGGTCTTCAGGTTCGGCAGCATCGGCGAGTTGATCAGATAGCGGTCGATCGGGTTCTTGACGAGGAGCTGCGTCTTGCCGTCGTACATGGTGACCGACCAGAACGCCTCTACGGGCGGCAACTGGCCCTTCTGGAAGGTCAGCGTGTAGCTCGCCTTGGCGCAATCGAGCGGCTGGCCGTCGGCATCGACCTTGGCCATCGGATACATCGCCTCGACGGCGTCGTTGCCGAGGATGCCGGCCTGCGCCGCGGCGGCGCGCATCAGCCAGTCGCCGTGGAAGAAGGCCGCGTCGCCGAACGGCGACCCGACCCGCCAGCCGTTGATGTCCTTGCCGAAGGTCGCGACCGCCGCCTCGACCTTGCGCTGGCCCTCCTTCATGCCGAGCAGGATCTCGGCCTTGTCCTCGAGCGAGAGCGCGCGGAAGTCGAAGCTCTTGCCGGGGCCGACGCCGATCTTGGCGAGCTGATCACGAATCCAGCGATCCTCGGGCAGCGCCGGGGCGAGCGAGAGCGCGAAGTCGAGGTACTCGAAGAACTCGGTGCGGACGAGATCCTTCTCGAATTTCGGAAAGTCGAACGCCGGGGCCGGCGGCGGCGCCGGCTGGTTCAGGAAGGCCGACAGCGGCTGCGCCTTGTAGCCGGCCTGGACCTTCTTCACGTTCTCGATGTCGGCCGGGTCGAACAGCTGGGTGCGAAACAGGCCGAGCGCGATGTCGGTGGTGGAGCGGAAGACCCGTCTGATCCCGACCGGGGTGGAGCCGGTCCAGTCGGGACCCGCCACCAGATAGCTGCCCGCGACGTTGCCGGTCGCGCGGCTGCCGACATAACCGAAATTGTAGGTGTTGAAGTCGACGAGCTGGACCGAGTAGTAGCGCTTCGCCTCGACGGCCGGCACCGAGATCACCATCGGCTCGGCGCGCAGATCCATCCACACGAAGGAGTACGGCGTGTCGCTGTTGGGCGTGACCACGGCCGTGTCCTGCCAGGTGAAGACCCGCGCCTCGTTGGACAGGACGTTCAAGGGAGCGCGATAGAGCTTCGAGCTCTTGTCGACCGCGTACTCGTACAGGATCCCGTAGGCCATCACCATCGGCAGGCCGTAGATGAAGCCGGCCTCGGCGATGTCCTTGGCCTTGAAGAATCCCGGGCGGCTGGAGAACCAGCCGGCCTGCGCCGGCGCGGTCGCGAGCGCCGGGGTCGAAAGGGCGGCAGCGCCGGCCACCCGCATCAGATCGCGTTTGGTGAGCATCGAATCTCTCCGGTTACGAAAGGCTGCGTGCGTCGGGGGCGTCGCGATCGTTCGATAGCGGGCTTTCGCCGGCGGTCGAAATCACGATCCCGAAAGCCGGCGAGCGATCGGCGCGGCGGTCCGGACCGTGGCTCGACGCCACCCGGCCGGCCGCGGGGGCCGGGTGGGACAGGCGTCGCGGGGAAGCCGGGCGCGCTACTTCAGCGCCAGATGCCGCTTCGGCGTCGCCGCGGGCGGCGGCGCCGCGGCCGGCGAGAGCGCCAGCGTCAGCCAGACGTTCCAGCCCTCGGGCCGGTTCTCCGACTCGAACTCCTTGTAGGCCTTGAGATTGAGATAGCCCTGGATCTCGCCCATCGGCACGATGTAGCCGACCTGGGCCCCGACGCTCATGATGCGCGATTCGAAGCAGCCGACGCGGTCACCCGAACCGCTGTCGCACGAGAGCTGCTGATACAGATAGCCGACCAGGCCGATCTGGAACTGCTTGGTGACGAACTGCGAGGCGCCCCAGTCGACATGGAAGTCGACGCCGTTCCGATACTGCGTGTCGGGGTTCTTGAAGTTGTAGGTGAGGCCGGCGACGGCCGAGAACTCGCGGCCGGTCGCCGGATTGAAATAGGTGTAGCCGAAGCCGCCGTCGATGGCGCCGTGCCCGAGGCCCAGATTGGCGATGCTGTTCGGGTCGTAGCTGCCGACCGGGATGTCGCCGGTCAGGTAGGTCATGTAGTTGTTCACTCCGGCATTCCAGCGCAGGAAGAACTGCGGGTAGAGATCGCCGACCCCGGTGTCGGTCTCGCTGAGATTGAAGAAGCGCGAGCCCGACGCGGCGAAGGGGCCGGCCAGCACAGAGGCGTTCAGCAGCGCGTCGATCGAGGTCGTGTTTCGGCCCGACACGGTCATCAGGCCGATGGTCGCCTGTCCGCCGAGCACCGGCGTGGCGAACGTGTAGGACGGGATGACGATGGCGAGGTCGGCCTTGCCGGTGAGGCTCGCCTCGACGTTCCCCGCGATCGTGACGGGCAGCCGGCCGGCGTTGATCTCGCGGGCGCGGGCGACGCTGCCGCCCGCCGTGACGGTCGTGTGATAATAAATCGAGGTGAGCGAGAAGCCGGGCTGCTGCGGCGCCGCCGCGAGGCTGCCGAAGATGCCGGGCAGCCAGAAGCTCACGCCGCCCTCGTCGGCGGCGGCCGGGGCCGCGGCAAGCGCCATCGCGGCAGCGGCGACCAGCGTTGCCGATGTCCCGGCCCGTCCGCGCCCGTCCCCTCGCCGATGTCCGGTTGTCGCGCCCGCCATCTCGGCCTCCCCCGATGCCGCCAATATCCCGGCCGTGACGGTACCGGGATCGCCGCCTGTCACTATGCAGAATCGGTCATGGGGGTCGGCGATAAGACAATTCGCGTGCGATGTGGCCGGCTGACAACATGGACGCGAACGGCGGCGCGGCCGCGTCCGTCAGCCGGTGGAGCGCTCCAGCCGTCGCATGGTCTGCGACGGCAGCTCGCCGAACAGTGTCCGGTATTGCGCCGCGAAGCGGCCGAGTTCGGTGACGCCGTGGCTGGTCAGTACGTCGGTGACAAGCCGTCCGCGCGCGCTCGGATCGAGCAGAGAGGCATGGACGTGGTTGAGCTGCAGGAGCTTGAGATAGCGCGACGGCGGCATGCCGTAGACGGCGCCGAAGGCGCGCCGCAGCGTCCGTTCGCACACCCCGGCGGCGACACACAGATCGGCGAGGCCCGGGACCGGCCCGGTCGCGTCGCGCCCCTGCTCGAACGCCCGTCGGACGATCAGATGGTGGTGCGGCGCCGCGGGCACGTGGCGGCTCCCCGGCGCTCCGATCACCTCGACGAGCATCTGGGAGATCGCCGTGGCGGCGTCGTGCGCCTGCTCCGGCGACGCCGCGTCGTCGCCGGATGGCGCCTCATCACGGGCCGCCTGGGACCGACCCTTGTCGATCTGCGCCAGCAGGGCGGCGAAGGTCTCGGCCTCTGCCTGGATCAACGATGCGGTGGCGCTGCGGGTCCGGCCGGCGAGCCGGTCGACCTGGGCGGGCGTCAGCATGGCCAGCGGCAGCGTCAGCGAGATCCAGCTGTGCGGCACCGCGTTGGCGAACACGAAGCGGCTGCCCGGCGGCAGCACGGCGATGCCGTGCCGCGCGACCGGGACCCCGTTGAGCGTGACGGCGTGCCGGTCGAGCGTGCTCTGCATGACGAAGACCAGGACGCCCGGCTGCCCGATCGTGCCGTCGGCCACCATGCCGGCCCCGCAGCGCCCATGTTGGATCACGACGTCGCCGCAGCGCCGGTTGTGCACCGACCACTCGGGCAGGCCGCGGCTGGTCAGCAGGAAGCTGACATCGGCCTCGCGCACTGCACGAGCGAACTCGACGAACGCCGATGCCGAAGACACGTTGCCCCACCCACCTAAGTCAATAAGGCTAATACAAAATGCCGGCGTGAAACCTCATCATACGAACAAACCGTGCGCATGCCTATCGTGATAAGCTTCATGGATTGCACATAAAGGTGTGGCCGCGCTCGGTTCGATCACAAGCACGGCATCCGGTCTCGCGTCCCTCGCGGCTGGCCGGAACTGCATACTGGCCCGTGGGGCGGCAAGCTAGCCTCCGATCGATCCCCGGCAGCTTCGCCTCTCCGCCGGTGCCGAGAGCGGCGCTGAATCCCGGTTAACCCGCCGGATGAGCTCCGTGGCCGACAAGTACGACGCTCCGATCAAGCTCGCGGGAATGGGCGAACGCAGCTTCCATGCCATGGCCAAGCCGGCCGGGGCGCGCTGCAATCTCGACTGCACCTATTGCTTCTATCTGAGCAAGGAGACGCTGCCTGACGGACAGGATGCACGCGGCCTCGGTGCCGGCGACATGGATCGCGACACGCTCGAGCGGTTCGTGCGCCAGTACATCGCCGGCGTCACCAGTCCCGAGGTGGTCTTCACCTGGCAGGGCGGCGAGCCGACCTTGCGCGGGCTCGGCTTCTTCGAGGAGGTCGTCGCCCTGCAGGCGAAGCATGCCCGGCCGGGCCAGCGGATCCACAACGATCTGCAGACCAACGGCGTGCTGCTCGACGAGACGTGGGCGCGGTTCCTGAAACAACACCGCTTCCTGGTCGGGCTGAGCATCGACGGGCCGCGCGAGCTGCACGATTCCTTCCGGGTCAACAAGGGCGGCGCGCCGACCTTCGACAAGGTGATGGCGGCGGCAGCGTTGCTGCGACGGTTCGGTGTGCCGTTCAACGCGCTCGTCTCGGTGCATCGCCTCAATGCGAAGAAGCCGCTCGACGTCTATCGCTTCCTGCGCCGTGAGCTCGGCGTGACCGTGATCCAGCTCATCCCGGTGGTCGAGCCGCGCGACTTCGCGACCACCGCGCCGCAGTCGCATGACCCGGCGCGCGCGCCGCTGCTCGGCAGCCCGCGGGCGCGGCCCGGCGATCCGGACTCGGTCGTCACCGACTGGTCGGTGGATCCCGACGACTGGGGCACGTTCTTGTCGCGGGTGTTCGACGAGTGGCGGCGCAAGGATCTTGGCACCGTCCTGGTCACCCATTTCGAGACCCTGGTGGCGCGCCGCCTCGGCCTGCCGGCTCAGATCTGCATCTACGCCGAGACCTGCGGCAAGGCCGTGGTGGTCGAGCACGACGGAAGCGTCTTCTCCTGCGACCACTACGTCTATCCCGAGCACCGGCTCGGCAGCCTGCACGAGGCGACCCTCGCCGATCTCGTCTTCTCGCGCGCGCAGGTGATGTTCGGCTACGCCAAGTCGGACCGCCTGCCGGCCTATTGCCGGGCCTGCGAGGCGCTGGCCGACTGCTGGGGCGAATGCCCGCGCAACCGCCTGATCAGGACACCCGACGGCGAGCCGGGCCTCAACTATCTGTGCGCCGGGCTGAAGCGGTTCTTCCGCCACGCCGGGCCGGCGGCCGACGCCATCGCGGCCGACATTCGGGCCCGGAAGCCGGCATTCACCAGCGGGACGTGACATTCTCAACGGAGGAGATTGCATGACCTTCGGATCAATAGCCATGCGTACGCTCGTCGGAGTCACGGCCGGCCTCCTGCTCGGCGCGAGCTGGTCGCTCGGGCCGGCCGTGGCCCAGCAGGTCACCGGCACGCCCGGCGCGCCGGATGCCACCACGACCATCGACGGTCGCCAGCTCCCCGCGCCGGACCCGAAGTTCGGCGGCGTGATCAGGAACGACGCGCTGCAGTCGAAGCCCTGGTGGGCGCCGCGCATCGTGCCGCCGAAGGAGGCGCCGAACGTCCTCCTGATCATCACGGACGACGCCGGCTTCGGCGTGCCGTCGACGTTCGGCGGCGTCATCCCGACGCCGACCATGGACGGCCTCGCGGCCGAGGGCCTGCGCTACAATCGTGTCTTCTCGACCGCGCTGTGCTCGCCGACCCGTGCCGCGCTGATCACCGGGCGCAACCATCACTCGGTCGGCTTCGGCGTGATCTCCGAGCAGTCGACCGGCTTTCCCGGCTACAACAGCATCATCGGCAAGGACAAGGCGACGGTCGGCCGGATCCTGAGCGACAACGGCTACGCCACCGCGTGGTTCGGCAAGGACCACAACACGCCGGCCTTCGCGGCGAGCCAGGTCGGGCCGTTCGACCAGTGGCCGACCGGCATCGGCTTCGAGTACTTCTACGGCTTCGTCGGCGGCGACGCCAACCAGTGGCAGCCGAACCTGTTCCGCAACACGACGCAGATCTACCCGTTCGACGGCAAGCCGCCGGGCACCTGGAACCTGATCACGGCGATGGCCGACGACGCCATCGACTACATCGGCCGGATGCACCAGACCGATCCGACGAAGCCGATCTTCATCAAGTATGCGCCGGGCGCCACCCATGCGCCGCACCACCCGACCAAGGAGTGGGTGGAGAAGATCACGGCCATGCATCTGTTCGACGACGGCTACGAGACACTGCGCGAGCGCATCTTCGAGAACCAGAAGCGCCTCGGCGTGATCCCGAAGGATGCCAAGCTGACGCCGTGGCCGCGCGAGGTGCTGAAGGCGTGGGACACGCTGACGCCGGAGGCCAAGAAGCTGTTCGTCCGCCAGGTCGAGGTGTTCGCCGCCTACGCGGCCTACAGCGACCACGAGATCGGCCGAGTCATCAAGGCTTTCGAGGACATCGGCCGGCGCGACAACACGCTGATCATCTACATCAACGGCGACAACGGCACGAGCGCCGAGGGAGGCCCGATGGGCACGCCCAACGAGGTGGCGTTCTTCAACGGCCTGAGCGAGCTGCCGGTCGACGTGCAGATGAAGTTCTACGACGTGTGGGGCACGGAGCAGACCTACAATCACATGTCGGCCGGCTGGTCGTGGGCCTTCGACACGCCGTTCGACTGGTTCAAGCAGAATGCCTCGCGGCTCGGCGGCATCAACCAGAACATGGTGGTGTCGTGGCCGGCCCGCATCAAGGACAAGGGGGCCTTGCGCGAGCAGTTCGTCCACGTCATCGACGTCGTGCCGACCATCCTGGAGGTCGCCGGTCTTCGCGCGCCCGACACGGTCGACGGCATCAAGCAGGCGCCGATCGAGGGGACGAGCTTCGCCTACACGTTCGACCCCAAAAACGCCAAGGCGCCGTCCCGGCACACCACTCAATATTTCGAGATGATGGGCCAGTGGGCGCTCTACAAGGACGGTTGGCTCTTGAGCACCAAGGTGAACCGCGCGCCCTGGGAGGCGTTCGGCGCGGCCAATCCTGACCCGCTCAACAACCAGGTGTTCCAGCTCTACGACCTATCCAAGGACTTCACCCAGGCCGACGACATCGCCGCCAAGAACCCGCAGAAGGTCGCGCAGATGCGCCAGGCGTTCGTCGCCGAGGCGAAGAAGTATCAGGTGCTGCCGCTCGACGCCTCGGTCGCTGCCCGCATCGTCGCGCCGCGGCCGAACATCACGGCGGGTCGCAGCGAGTTCGTCTACACGCGGCCGATGACGGGGTTGCCGCAAGGCGATTCCCCGAACCTCCTCAACAGCTCCTACACGATCACGGCCGATATCGAGGTGCCGGCCGGCGGCGCCGAAGGAATGATCCTCACCTCGGGTGGGCGCTTCGCCGGCTACGGCTTCTATCTGAAGGATGGCAAGCCCGTGTTCCTGTGGAACCTGGTGGATCTGAAGCGAGTGAGGTGGGAAGGGCCCGACGTGCTCGCGCCGGGCCGTCACACGCTGGAGTTCGACTTCAAGTATGACGGGCTCGGCATCGGCACGCTGGCGTTCAACAACATGAGCGGCGTCGGCCGCGGCGGCACCGGAACCCTGAAGGTCGACGGCAAGGCGGTCCAGACCATCGCGCTGCCGCACACGTTGCCGATGATCCTGCAATGGGACGAGGCCTTCGACATCGGCTCCGACACGCTGACCGGCGTCAACGACGCCGACTACACGCCGCCGTTCCGGCTCACCGCCAGGCTGAACAAGCTGACCATCAAGGTCGACCGGCCGCAGCTCGGCAAGGCCGACATCGAGAAGCTGGAGACCGCGCGGGCGACCGCGGTCGACGGCGCGCCGCTCACCCGCGTGCAGCCCGGGCCGCATTGAGGCAGCTTTCGCCAGGTGAAAGGCGCTCCCTTCGTCATGGCCGGGCGCGTCGCGGCCATCCTCGATCGTGGTCTTGCGGAGACCGCGAGATCGTGGATGCTCGCGACGAGCGCGGGCATGACGGGTCGGGAGAGTCGAGGGCTGGAACGAGACGCGCTCGAGGGGGCGACCTTCGTTTGATCACTGCAGGGAGAATGTCATGAGAACGAGTCTGTTGGTCGGTGTCGTGCTGGCGAGCGTGGCCGCGGGCGGCGCCTCGGCGCAGGTGCAGGGCGTGAATCTGAACGGCCCGTGGATTTGCGTCGCGAACTGTCTCGGCGGCCAGGGCAGCAGTGCGTTCATCACCCAGTACGGCACCCAGCTCAACGTGATCAACGACGCCGGCCAGCCGTCGGCCGGATGGGTCGAGTATCCGGGCCGCATCTGGATCGCCAACGCTTGGCAGGGTGCCGTCTACTCGCCGGACGGCATGACCATCCAGTTCGACAAGGGGACGATCTGGCAGCGCCCGCCGGTGGCTCCGCCGGCCCGCCGCCGCCGTTAGGCGTAGCCCCGCGGCGATGACCCCGGCGCCGGCGGCGTGGCGCCGCCGGGTCCGTCGGGATCAGTTCGGCCGGCGCAGTCCGGTGCCTGCACCCGGCCCGTCGCCGCGGCCGTCGGGACTCGACCGTGGCGCGTCGGGTCCGCCGGTGGTGCCGGGCTGCGCCCCGGCCTCGACGTCCTCGGCGCGCGCCGCGTGAGCGGCGAGATGCGCCAGCACCTCGGCGGTGCGGTAGACCGACGCCTGCACGCTGCCGAGCATCTCGGCCATCCGGGTGGTGTCGAGCCCGTCGGTGATCTCCAGCGCGGCGAGCTGCGCGTTCTCGACCACGGGCGAGAGCAGGGTGCGGTAGATGTGGTCGGCCTTGGGTTCGAGGCGCGCCGCGAACAGCGCGTTGCGGTCGACCACGTTCTCCTGGAACCGGCTGCGGGCCGTCTCGGCCGCCTTGCGCTCGGACAAATCCATGAACAGGAGGACGAAGCCCAGCACCTTGCCGGGCGACGAAAACACCGGGTCGGCCCGCACCAGGAGCTGGCGCGGATCGTCCTGCCCGGCGGCGAGCTGCACCTCGCCCCGCCAGGTGCGGTGGTCGCGGGCGAGATCGATCATGCGCTGGCGCACCTCGGCAGCGTCGACGAACAGCGGGACGAGGTCGCCGATGGTGGCGAGATCGCCGTGCGAGAGCGGCAGCAACCGGTTGAAGGCGGCGTTGCACAGGAGGATGTGGCCGCTCGAGTCGGCGATCACTGCCGGCTGGTCGGAGACCCGGACCTGGCTGCGCACGGTGTCGAGCTGGTGCTGGGCGATCAGGAAGCTGACGGCGCGGAATTGCAGCACCACGTCGGTGACGGTGTCGCTGATCAGCCGCGCGGCGGTGAGGTCGGCCGAGGTCCAGGCGTCGCTCGTGCCCTCGACGAGCTGGTGCCACTTGGCGAAGGAGCGCCGCGGCGACAGGTCCTTGGGCGTGGCGCCGACCTCGACCGGCTTGAGCGGATCGCCGCCCCAGGTGACGGTGCGCACCCGCTCGGGGCGGAACCAGACCAGATACTCGCCCGGCGACGGCGACACCGGGGTCGCGAGAATCCCGCTCGCCACCGCGGCGAGGCGGGCAAAGTCCGGCTTCTCGGCGCCGAGCGCCGAGGTGGCGTAGAGCGGCAGCCGCGGCCGGCTGTCGAGCCAGGCCCCGATGGCGCGCAGGTCCGGCGTGCCGGGCACCTCGCCGGTGGTGAGGACCTGGCCGTCGTAGAGCAGCGCCGCGCCGGTCGCGTTCACCGGCGTCAGCAGCGCCTGCGACTGGTCGAACAGCGCCATCCGCCAGTCGCCCTCGCGGGCGATCGCCTCGATCATGCGCTGCTCGAGCCGCCGCACCGACAGCTCGGCCTGCGCCTGCACGAAGCTCTCCAGCGCCGCGACTCGGGTGGCGATCGCCTCGGCGAGGAGCTCGCACACGGCCCGCACCTCGAAGGACACGATGCGCGGGACGTAGTGGTGGCAGGCGACGAGCCCCCACAGCTTGCCGCCCACCATCAGCGAGGCGACGAGCGTCGCGCCGACCCCCATGTTCTTCAGGTACTGGATGTGGATCGGCGACATGCTGCGCAGCCCGCACAGCGACATGTCGAGATCCGTGCCGGTGATCGGCGACAGCCGCGGCTCCAGCGGCACCGGGTCGTAGGCGACGTCGACCAGCACGCGCACCCGGTTGCGCTCGTAGAGCCGCCGGGCGATCTGCGGGATGTCGGAGGCCGGGTAGCGGTTGCCCAGATAGGGCTCGAGCTCCGGCTCGCGCTGCTCGGAGAACACCTGCCCGTGGCCGAGCTCGTCGAACCGGTAGATCATCACCCGGTCGTAGCCGGTGATCGCCTTGTAGATGCGGGCCGCCTCGTCGCACAGGGCGCGCAGCGAGGGCGCGCCGAGAATGCCCTGAAGCGCCTTCTCGATCTGCGACGCCAGCGGCATCGCGGCGCCGGCCCGCTCGAGCTCGATGACCAGCCCTTCGCCGGGCGGCCGGTGGATCAGCACGTCCCAGGACTCGCCGCCGAAGCGGCAGCGGATCGCGTGCGGAATGGTGTCGAGCGGCTCGGCCTGATGCGGCGCGATCGCCTCGGCGAGCGCCGGCGCCAGGTCGGCGACGCGGCGGCCGATCACCGGGCCGTCGACGCCCAGAAACGCCGCCGTGTTGGCGCTCGCCATGACGACGACGCCGTCGCTCTCGCGCATCATCATGAGCGCGCCGTGCGGCTGGATCGACTGCGCGAGATGGATCTGCTCCAGCTCGCAGTTCGACAGGTCGGCCTGTCCGAACGGCGGGATCGCGAGTGGCTCGCCCAAGTCTGCGTGCTCCGGTGTCGTTCTCGTGCCGTCGTTACGGGTGTGGTCGGTCCAGGGTCGTCGGGCCGGGGTCGTCGTCACGGGTCGTCGTCACGGTTCGCCCTCTCGGCTCGCCGTCGCGGGCGCCGGCGCAGTGGTACGAGCCCTTCCTTTCGGCGAGCTCCGCTCCATCGCGCCGGAAGCCCATCGCATCGCAACCCGCCGAGCCGGAGCCCGCCGGGCGACCCCGTAGGCGCTGGCGGGTCGGCGGCCGTCGGCGACCGCGAGGTCGCCTATCTAACCGAAATAGGTCACGGCTCGTCCAGCATTTGCGGTGGATGAGAGTAAAATTGGCGTTCGAGCGGTAAAATTCAGCTCTTCGACCCGCCGGCCGGCGGGTCGTCGCCGAGGTCGTATCGGTTGAGCTTGGCGTAGAGGCTCTGCCGGGACAGCCCGAGCAGCTCGGCCGCGGCGGTGCGATTGCCGCCGGCGAGGTCGAGGGCGGCCCGGACATAGTGCCGCTCCACCACGTTGATGGTGTCACGCACCAGCTTGCGCAGCGAGGTCTTGCCGATCTGCTCGGTCAGTGGCCCGAGCGCCGAGATCAGCCGGTTGGCGTCCTCGGCCGGCGGCAGCCGCCGCGCGACGTCGCGCAGGATGACGCCGATGTGGGGGTTGGAGGGATCGCCGGTGCCGGCCGCCGAGATCTCGACCTCGGTCGAGGCGCCGAGCTCGCCGTGGATGGTCGTCGAGAACAGCCGGACGAAGCGTTGCCGGTGGACATTGGCGAGCAGCACGGTGAGGTCCGCGCCCGGGCGCCACAGCCAGCGGCCGAGCCGCTCGCCGACCACGAGCCCCTTCGCCCCGACCTCGACGAGATCGAGGAAGGCCTGGTTGGTGCGGCGGATCACGCCTTCCTGGTTGATCACCACGAACCCGTCGGGCATCCGCTCGATCAGGTCCTCGACCGACAGGCGGTCGGCCTGGACCGGCATCGCGAGCGGCGCGCCGACCGGCGAGAGCTGGACCAGGAAGATCGGCCCCGGATCCGAGGTCATCAGCGAGGCGCGCACCAGGCACGCCTTCCGGGCCTGGCCGAAATGCATGACGATGCCGGGCGCCTTGCCCTGCTCGCGGACCCGCAGCAGCATCGCCTGGAGGAGGTCGCGCTCCTCGGGCAGCACATCGGCCAGGAAGTCGCGGCCGGCGACGCTGTCCGGGCGCGGCCCGACGGCGCCGAGCGCCTGCACGGCGGCCGGATTCGCCTCGATGATGCGCAAGTTGGAGGCGCGCAGAAGCAGCACGGCCTCGGTCGAGGTGTGGAACAGGAGCCGATAGCGAGTCTCGACGTCGCGCAACTTCCAGTAGTCGCGCTCCATCGTCTGCTGGGCGGCGATCAGCCGCGACTGCAGCTCGGCGACCGCCTGCAGGTTCTTGCCGATGGCGAGCAGGCCGGGCCGGCCGCCGAGCAGCACGGTCGTGTATTCGATCGGCAGCTCGCGGCCGCTGGGGAAGCGCTGGGTGACCTGTCGGAATGCCGAGACGCCGGTCTTGAGGGCGTCCTCCACCATGCGGCGGACTTTTTCGCCGCCCACCTCGGTGACGGTGTCGACCCAGGGCCGTCCGAGCCAGGCTTCGACGCCCTTCTCGGAGATGGCATCGGAGAGCGTGACCTCACGGATCACCCCGTTCATGTCGAGCAACAGGGTGACGTCCGGCTGCGAGATGTTGAGACTGGTCATGGTCGCTCGATACCGGAAACGTTAAAGAGGCGACCGCGCGCTGCCCTCGATGATCAAGTTGTCATGACCACGACGATGGTCTCAGCGGGAGCCCGGCGGCACAGGGGTTCGCTCACCAGGGGCGAATCAGTATGGCTCGAATTCCCATTCCTTGCTTGTCAATTGGACAGCTGACGCGGCGTCCGTCAATGGAGCTATTGCGGATCGCGTCGTAATTCAAGCGTCAACACGCAAACTGTCAGGCTTTTTTGACCTGGTATGCAACTATGGCGTAGATCCGGCGAAGTTGCGCCTGCCGGGTTGTCATTGCGCAATCGTCGGGTGTTGTCCGGACGACTTTACGGTCCGGCTTGTCAAGCGCGTCAGCAGATCCGCGACATGAGCCATCAACGCGGCGAATAGACTCGCCGCCACCCAGACCCAGTCCGCCCCGACCAAGGCGGCCCGGACGGCGACGAGAAGGCAGGCGCCGGCGGCGAGATTGGGCAGCAGCCGACGCAGCGGCGGCAGGCGCCCGGCGAGGGCCGGCATTCGACCGGCCAGCGCCAGCGCGATCGTCTCGACCACCACGAGCGCCAGGATCAGGTCGATCACCCGGCCGCTGGCGAACAGGTCGGCCATCGCGGCGCCGGTCAGCCGAACGGGCCGTTGAGCTGGACCACGGTCCAGGTGAGATAGGACGCGATCGTCACCCACACGAGGTAAGGGAAGAAGAGCAGGCTGGCGAGCTTGGAGTCCTTCAGCGGCGCGACCACGATCAGGAGCACGGCGAGCCACAGGGCGCCGACCTCGATCAGCGCCCAGTCGGGCCGCTGCTGATTGAAGAACAGGAAGCTCCACAGCATGTTGAGGCCGCCGATCAGGACGAACAGCGCGACGATCACGCCGCGCCGCCGCGGGCAGGCGACGTCGCGCCACGCGAACGCCATGCCGATCACCGAGAAGGTGAACACGGTCGTCCAGACGATCGGGAAGGCGTAGTCGGGCGGCTGCCAGGACGGCTTCTTGAGCGCCTGGTACCAGTCGCCCAGCTGGGTGAGCTCGCCGCCGATGGTGGCGATCGCCGCCGTGAACAGCGTGGCGAGCACGAGGGGCCACCAGAAGCCGGGCTCGCGCGGCTCCTGCGGCAGGTCGACGCGAAGCGTCAGGGGCGAGCGAGACCGCACAGCGTGGCGACGTCCTTGAAGAAGATCCGCACGTGAGCCGCGGGCTTGGCCCGGACCAGCTCCTTGTTCATGTAGGCTTGCCAAGTGAGCCGCTGCACGTCCGGGTCGCGGCACATCCCGACGAAACGCTCGCGCGTCCAGTCGCTGCGATACCAGAAGCGCTGCATCATTCCAAGGATGAAGAACACCCGGCCGTGCGCCTTCATGAAGCGCTTGCGGGCGAGTGCCAGCGCGCGCGCGTCGCCGGTCGCCAGCGCCTCGTCGACCGCCTCGGCGGCGAGGCGGCCGCCGGCGAGCGCGTAGTAGATGCCTTCGCCCGAGGCCGGCGCCACCACGCCGGCGGCGTCGCCCGCCAAGAGCACGTCGCGGCCGTTGTCCCAGCGCTTGAGCGGATGCAGCGGGATCGGCGCGCCCTCGTGGCGCAGCGTCTCGCAGGCGTCGAGCCCGGTCGCGCGGCGCAACTGCGCCACCGCCTCGCGCAGCGCGAAGCCCTTCTTCATCGAGCCGGTGCCGATGCTGGTCGTCGTGCCGTGCGGGAAGATCCAGGCGTAGAAGTCGGGCGACAGCGGGCCCTGATAGTAGACGTCGCAGCGCGCCGGATCGAAATCGCCGACGCCGGTCTCGGGCGACCGGACGATCTCGTGATAGGCGAACACCATCGGCACCTTGTCGGCGCCCGGCACCGCCTGGCGGCCGACCTGCGAGACGGCGCCGTCGGCCCCGATCACGGTGCGGGCCCGCACGCTCTGCGGCGCGCCGCTCTCCTTGTCGCGGTAGTGGAGGATCGAGAGGCCGTCGGTGCCACGCTCGATCCGCTCGAACGTGCCGGTGCGCCGGACGGCGCCGGCCTTGGCGGCGCGCTCGCGCAGCCACTCGTCGAACGGGCCGCGGTCGACCATGCCGACGAAGCCGCCGTCGATCGGCATGTCGACCTGGCGGGCCGAGGGCGCCACCATGCGGGCGCCGGTGATCTTGGCGCACAGCATGTGGTCGGGGATGTCGAAATCGCGGATGGCGCGCGGCGGGATGGCGCCGCCGCACGGCTTGATGCGGCCGGCCTTGTCGAGCAGCAGCACGGCGCGGCCGCGGCGGGCGAGATCGGTGGCGGCGGTCGCCCCGGCGGGGCCGCCGCCGACGACGACGGTGTCGTAGGTCTCCAGTGCGGGCATGGTCATCACCTCCCTGCCTTCGCGGGCGCGTAGAGCGGGTCGTCCGCGTCGGTCTCGCCCTCGGTCAAAGCGACGGTGCGCTCGGAAACGCGGCCCGGATGCACCCGCGCGGCCAGCACGGCCGACACCAGGAACAGCACGGCCTCGAGCGCGAAAACGGTGGCGTAGGCGGAGACGGGCGAGCCGAGCAGCGCGCGAGCGACGTCGCTCGCCAGCGTGCCGGCGAAGCCGCCGACCCCGAACGAGATCGCCTGCGCGGCGCCCCACAGGCCCATGCGCACGCCCTCGCGGTGCTCGCGGCCTTCGCTCGCCAGCCCCATCATCGAGCCGATGGCGGCGACCGCGTAGGCGCCGTTGGTAACGCCGAGCATGAACACGCAGGCGCGCAGCGGCCAGCCGGGCCCGACGAAGGCGCCGAGCGCGAGGCTCGCAAGCGCGATCGCCGAGGCGATGCAGCCGCCGATGCACCACGCCCGCATCGAGGCGAGCGCCCGCCCGAAGCGGCCCGTGCCGGCGATGCCGACCGTCACCATGCCGATCAGCACGCCCGAATGCTGGACGCCGGAGAGCTTGGTCGAATCGCCCGGCGTGAAGCCGAACACGGTGCCGGCGAACGGCTCGAGGATCAGGTCCTGGGCGCTGTAGGCGAGCATCGAGATCAGCACGAAGACGGCGAAGCGGCGCGCCTCGGGCTCGGCCCAGACCTGGGCCAGCGCCTCGCGGAACGGCACCTTGCGGGTCTCCTCGCCGCGGCCGGCGGCGACCGGCGCGGCCATGGCGCGAGGATCGCCCTCGACGCCCCACACGGCCAGCACCGAGACCACGATGGCGATCGCCGACACGCTGGTCGCGACGGTGACGAGGCGGGCCGGCGAGAACGGGTCGAGCAGATGGCCGGCGCCGCCCGCCGTGACGATGAAGCCGACGATCATCATCACCCAGACGATGGTGGCGGCGGCGGCGCGACGGTCCGGATCGACGCGCTTGGCGAGCAGCACCAGGAGCGAGGTGCCGGCGGCACCGACCCCGATGCCGATGCCGACGAAGGCGAGCGCCGCGATCGCGACGCCGAGCGCCACGCTGGTGCCGAGCAGCGCCGTGCCCATCGCGGCGGCGGCGCCCGACAGCGCCAGCGTCGCCATGCCGCCGATGATCCACGGCGTCGCGCGGCCGCCCGAGTCGGAGCCGTGGCCCCAGCGCGGCCGCAGCACCTGCACGGCGTAATGGATGGCGACGAGCGCGCCGGGCAGCATCGCCGGCAGGGCGAACTCGACGACCATCACCCGGTTGAGCGTCGAGGTGGTCAACACCACGATGGCGCCGAGCGCCGTCTGCACGAGCCCGAGCCGGATGATCCCGACGATGCCGAGCGGTCTTGCGCCCGATGCGAGGTGCGCGGTCGGGCTCATGCCGGGGCTCCGAGGCTCGCGAGCGCGACGGCGCTCGTCATCATGCCGGCGACGTAGAGCGTGACGCCGAGGCCGCTGAACCACGTCGCCTTGGCGATCGGCTCGCGCAGGAAGCGCACCGCCAGCGCGCCCTGCGCGACGAGCAGCGCCGTGACGATGGCGGCCTGGATCGGCTTGCCCCAGGCGAGCAGCAGGGCGATGACGATCACCTGCGGCACCGCCATCACGATGCAGGCGAGGCGGGCGGCGGCGTCGACGCCGAGCTGCACGGGCAGCGAGCGCACGCCGGTGCGGATGTCACCCTCGATCGACTTGAAGTCGTTGAGGGTCATGATGCCGTGCGCGCCGGCGCTGTAGAGGAAGGCGAGCGTGATGATCCGCCAGTCGGGCAGGCCGCCGATCATCACGGCGGCGCCCGTGAACCAGGCGAAGCCCTCGTAGGTGATGGCGCAGGCCGCGTTGCCGTACCAGCCGTTCTGCTTCAGCCGCACGGGCGGTGCGCTGTAGAGCCACGCCAGCACCAGGCCGACCGCGGCGGCGCCGAGCACCCAGTCGCCGAGCTGGCTCGCCAGCGCCAGCGACATCGCGGTCCACAGGATCGCGAGATAGAGGCCCCAGCGGCCCGGGATACGGCCGGACGGGATCGGCCGGTGCGGCTCGTTGATGGCGTCGACGTGGCGATCGAACCAGTCGTTGACGACCTGGCTGGTGGCGACCAGCAGCGGCCCGCACAGCAGGATTCCGGCGACCACCACGGGCCAGCGCGGCCCGAGCGGTAGCCCGGACGAGACGACGCCGCAGGCGAACGCCCACATGGGCGGGAACCAGGTGATCGGCTTCAACAGCTCGAGCACGGCCGACGGGGCCGGCACCTGCATGGTCGTCGTCACACTCATGCCTGAACGCTCGACTGGATGCTCATCGGCTCACTCTTCCGGCTCGACCGGCTCGCCGGCGTCGGCGAGGCCGTAGCGGCGCAGCTTCACGTAAAGGCTCTGGCGCGACAGGCCGAGCATCTCGGCCGCCGAGGCGCGATTGTTGCCGGTCAGCTCGAGCGCCGCCTCGATGCACAGGCGCTCGACCACGTCGGTCGCCTCGCGCACCAGCTCCTTGAGCGACACCCGCCCGACCAGCTCGGTGAGCTGGTCGACCGAGCGCGGCATCTCGCGGCCGGCGCGCGCGTCGGTCGGCAGGCGGCGGCCGACATTGCGGACCGTGAAGCCGTAGAAGGGCTCGGCCCCGTTGGCGACCGCGGCGGCCGAGATCTCGACCTCGGCCTGGGCGCCGAGCTCGCCGCGCAGCGTCGTCGCGAACAGGCGCACCGAGCCGATCTGACGCAGATTGGCGACCAGCACGTTGAGGTCGACGCCGGAGCGGCCGAGCCAGCGCTCGAGCGATTCGCCGCGCGCCTGCTCCTCGCTGGCGAGCTGGGCGAGATCCAGGAACGCCGGGTTGGCGGCGAGCACGCGGCCGTCGCGGTCGGTGACGACGATGCCGTCCGGGGCGTGCTCGAAGAAGCGCAGGAGCTTCGTGCGGCTTTCCGTGCCGGTCCCGGCGCCGTCGCGCTCCGGCAGCGACAGGCGGACCAGGAACAGCGAGGCGTTCTCCTGCCGGAACAGCGAGGCGGAGACGAACACGGTGCGGCCGGAATCGACCAGCCGGGCGCGCGTCGAGTCGGAGCGGCCGGCCGAGCGGACGCCGGCGAGCAGCGCCTGGATGGCCGGCACAGTGTCGGGCTCGAACGCCTCCAGGAGGGGTCGGCCGATGATGCGGCGGCCGAGATCCCCGAAGGTCTGGGCGGCGGCCGGATTGGCCTCGACGACCCGTTGCGACGAGGTGTCGACGATCAGCACCGGCTCGGGCGACATCTGGAACAGGAGCCGGTAGCGGGTCTCGGCGTGGCGCAGGCGCGTGTAGTCGCGCTCCATCGACTGCTGCGCCTCGACGAGCCGCTGCTGCAGCTCGGCGACCGGGCGCAGGTCGCGGCCGACCGCGATCAGCGGGCCGGACGGCAGCCGGATCGCCGAATAGAGAATCGGCACGTCCATGCCGCGGGTGGAGGGATGGTTGACCTGGCGGCGCGGGGTCGCCTGGTCGCCCGCCTCGCGCAGCAGCGCCTCGACCTTGGGACGACTCTCGGTCGTCACCGTGTCGGCGAAGGTCTGGCCGAGCAGAGGGCCGTGGCCCTCGAGGGCGGATTGCAGCTCCGGGCTCTGGCAGGCCATGTCGCGGATGACGCCGTTGTCGCCGACCACCAGCGCAACGTCCGCCGCGGCCGCGACGAGTGTCGCCGCCGCCTTCACGTCCAGCTCGCCCAACGTCTCTATCGGCGCTCTGAAGCCGTTCACGTGCGACCAAGTCCTCTTTCGAGCCGTCGGCGGCCCGCCATAGTCCTGGTCGGCGCGTGGCGTCGATCACGGACGATGGGCGAGCGCGGCGACGAGATTCTGTGCCTGAATGGGCGCCTGGCGGGCATCGACCGCGACCGCGTCGGCACCGACCCGGGCGACGTAGTCCGGGTGTTCGACGAAGACGCGACCGCCGACCAGCACGCCGACCGAACGGTTGCAGGAGTCGCGGCGAACCGTCTGGATGCAGGCGGCGAGCGCCTCCAGCCGGGTTTCGCAGCTCAACGAAAAGCCTACCACGGCGAACCACTCGTTGCGGACCATGGCGGCGAGGTCGGCGCGGGCCGGCACCGGCGCGTCCCAGACGAGCCAGCCGGCGCGGCGGAAGAACTCCGCCACCATGGCGATGCCGAACGTGTGCTGCTCGCCGGGCGCCGGCACGAGGAGCACCGGCAGGCCTTCCTGCAGGTGCTCGACCTCGCTGTGGAACGAGGCGCTGAACTCGCGCAGAACGCGATGGAGCCGCCATAGGCCGAGCGTGACCTGGGTGAAGTCGCAGGTGTCGTGGTTCCACATCTCGCCGAGTCGCCGGGCGGTCGGCGCCAGCACGTCGAGATAGACGCGCTCGACCGGCATGCCGCGGGCCAGCACGGCCTCGACGAAGGACAGCGCGCCGGCATCGTCGCCGGCGAGCACGCGGTCGGTCAGCTCGGCGACCTCGTCCGCGTCCAGTGCGGTGCCCGGCATCGGCAGCCCGTCACAGGTGCAGGAGTGCGCGAGCACGAGCTTGGGGAGAATGTGGTTCTCGATGGCGCGGTTGACGGGCGTCGCCACCGGCGAGGAGGACCACGGCGTCTCGCTGCGGTGCGCGTCGCCCACGGAGATCCGCTCGGCGGCGCGGCCGTCGCCAGGATAGCCGCTCGTCCTGACCCACCAATCCCTCGCCGCCACCTGGGGTCTCGCTTCGGCCATAGCTACGCCTCTCAACAAGTTAAAGCCCGCGGGGATGAACAGTCAAGTTTAGTTTACGTACAGAATTGTTGACACCACCAGGGAAGCATCCTAGGCTGCCTTCACGATGGCACGCGCAAGGAGCGGCGCGATGCAAAAAGGTGACTCAGAGGGGGTGGTCTCGTCTGCATGTTGCGCAACGCAAGATGCGGCAGGCCGCGGCGCTGCGGGAGATTCATCGCACCATCCGGCGTCCCGCCCGTCAAGGGCGGTTGACAGTCCGTGTCATTACCGATTGTCAGACAACTCGGGTTCTGATCGGATGCAGGTTTCCTCCGATGCAGCGCCGACGGCGGTGTCCGTCGGGCTTTACACGCCCGAGGAGCGCGTTCGTCGCGACGCCTCGCCGTGGACCCTCGTGCAGGGCATCCTCGCGCCGTTGCAGTTCCTCGTCTTCCTGGTCAGCCTCGGGCTGGTGCTGCGCTTCCTCGCCACCGGCGAGGGCTATGTCGCGGCCACGGCCTCAGTCGTGATCAAGACGATCGTGCTCTACATCATCATGATCACGGGCTCGATCTGGGAGAAGGTGGTCTTCGGCAAGTACCTGTTCGCACGTCCCTTCTTCTGGGAGGACGTGTTCAGCATGCTGGTGCTCGCGCTGCACACCGCCTATCTGGCGGCGGTCGCGACCGGGGCCGACGTGACCACCCAGATGACGCTGGCGCTCGCCGCCTACGCCTCCTACGTCGTCAACGCGACCCAGTTCGTCCTCAAGCTGCGGGCCGCCCGCAAGCAGCAGGAGGCGATGGACGCCGCCGCCCTCGCCGGAGCGGCGCAATGAACGCCATCGTCCCGCCCGTCGCCCCGCCGTCCGCCGAGATCGGCTGCACCGATGCCCCGGTGCTCTACGAGCGCGGCCAGCGCGAGGTGTTCTGCGGGCTGACCGGCATCGTCTGGCTGCACCGGAAGATCCAGGACGCCTTCTTCCTGGTGGTCGGCTCGCGCACCTGTGCGCATCTCCTGCAGTCGGCCGCCGGCGTGATGATCTTCGCCGAGCCGCGCTTCGCCACCGCCGTGATCGAGGAGCGTGACCTCGCCGGGCTCGCCGACGCGAACGCCGAGCTCGACCGGGTGGTGACCCGGCTCGTCGAGCGTCGCCCCGACATCAAGCTCCTGTTCCTGGTCGGCTCGTGCCCGTCCGAGGTGATCAAGCTCGACCTTTTCCGCGCGGCGGAGCGGCTCTCGGAAGCCTTCGCGCCGCGAGTGCGAATCCTGTCGTGGTCGGGCAGTGGCATCGAGACGACCTTCACCCAGGGCGAGGACGCGTGCCTCGCCGCGCTGGTGCCGCAGATGCCGGCCGAGGCCGCCGACGCGGCGCCTTCGCTCCTGGTGGTCGGGGCGCTCGCCGAAGTGGTCGAGGACCAGTTCGTCCGCCTGTTCGGCGAGCTCGGCATCGACCGCGTGCGCTTCTTTCCGCCGCGCCGCTCCGACGACCTGCCGCCCGTCGGGCCGCATACCAAGCTGTTGCTGGCGCAGCCCTTCCTGGCCGAGACGGCGCGTCTCCTGGAGAAGCGCGGCGCGCAGCGCCTGTCGGCGCCGTTCCCGTTCGGCGTCGAGGGAACGACCGGCTGGATCGGTGCGGCCGCCAAGGCCTTCGGGGTCGACGACGCGCGCTTCGACGCCGTCGTTGTCCCGCGCGCCGAGCGGGCCCGCTCGGCGCTGGCGCGCCAGCGCGACAAGCTCGCCGGCAAGAGCATCTTCTTCTTCCCCGACTCGCAGCTCGAGGTGCCGCTCGCCCGTTTCGCGGCGCGCGAGCTCGGCATGACGCTCGTCGAGGTCGGCACGCCCTATCTGCATCGCGGCCATCTCGCCGCCGAGCTGGCGCTGCTGCCGGCCGGCACGGCGCTCTCGGAAGGCCAGGACGTCGACAAGCAGCTCGACCGCGCCCGCGCCGCGCGGCCCGACCTCACGGTGTGCGGGCTCGGCCTCGCCAATCCGCTGGAGGCCGAGGGCCTCGCGACCAAATGGTCGATCGAGCTTCTGTTCACCCCGGTGCACGGCTTCGAGCAGGCGGCCGATCTCGCCGAGCTGTTCGCCCGGCCGCTCGTGCGTCGCGGCCGGCTGAAGGTGTGAGGAGGACGGTGTAGCAGCATGCAGCTCACGGTGTGGACATACGAGGCTCCTCCGCATGTCGGCGCGATGCGCATCGCCGCCGCGATGGAGGGCGTCCATTACGTGCTGCACGCGCCGCAGGGCGACACCTATGCCGACCTGCTCTTCACCATGATCGAACGCGCCCGGAAGCGTCCGCCCGTCACCTACACGACCTTCCAGGCCCGCGATCTCGGCGGCGACACCGCCGAGCTGTTCAAGACCTCCGTGAAGGAGGCGTACGAGCGGTTCCGCCCGCAGGCCCTGCTGGTCGGGGCGTCCTGCACGGCCGAGCTGATCCAGGACGACCCGGGCGGTCTCGCCCAGGCCCTCGGACTGCCGGTCCCGGTGGTGCCGCTTGAGCTGCCCGCGTACCAGCGCAAGGAGAACTGGGGTGCGGCCGAGACCTTCTACCGTCTCGTCCGGACCCTCGCCGGTCCCTCCGTGCCGCCGCCCGGCTCCAAGCGGCCGCCACGGGCGCCCGATCAGGCTCCCCGCTGCAACATCCTCGGGCCGACCTCGCTCGGCTTCCGACACCGCGACGACGTTCACGAGGTCACCGGTCTGCTCCACCGGCTCGGCATCGTCGTGAACGTCGTCGCGCCCCTCGGTGCCAGCCCGGCCGACCTCGCCCGCCTCGGCGAGGCCGACTTCAACGTCGTGCTCTATCCCGAGACCGGCTATCAAGCGGCGCAGTGGCTGGAGCGCAGCTTCGGCCAGAAGTCCACCAAGGTGGTGCCGATCGGATACGGCGCGACCTGCGACTTCGTGACAGAGGTCGCGGCGCTCGCCGGCGTCGATCCCGCGCCGGTGCTCGCCGACACGCGCAGCCGCGCGCCGTGGTACGCCCGCTCGGTCGACTCGACCTATCTGACCGGCAAGCGCGTCTTCGTGTTCGGCGACGCGACGCATGCGATCGCGGCCGCCCGCATCGCGGCGGAGGAGCTCGGCTTCGAGGTCGTCGGGCTCGGCACCTACTCGCGCGAGTTCGCCCGCGAGGTGCGGGCCGCGGCGGCCAAGTACGGCGTCGAGCCGCTGATCACCGACGACTACCTGGACGTCGAGGAGAAGATCGCGGCCGCCCATCCCGAGCTGGTGCTCGGCACCCAGATGGAGCGCCATACGGCGAAGCGCCTCGGCGTGCCCTGCGCCGTCATCTCGGCGCCCGTCCACGTGCAGGACTTCCCGGCCCGCTACTCGCCCCAGATGGGCTTCGAAGGCGCGAACGTGCTGTTCGACACCTTCGTGCACCCGCTGATGATGGGGCTGGAGGAGCATCTCCTGCAGATGTTCCGCGAGGACTTCGAGTTCCACGCCGACGCGGCGCCCTCGCATCTCGGCTCGCACGGCGCCGCCGCGGCGGCGCGCGCCGAGGCGCCGTCCGTCACTGCAACGGCCGTCGCCGCAGCTGTCGCCGCGCCAGTCGCGCCCGTCGCCACGCCGGTGCTCGAGCCGGCCGCCGCCGTCGCGGCGCCGGTTCTCGACCATGCTTCCCCGGTCCCGTCCGCAGACGGCGGGCCGGTTTCGCCGCCCCCGGCATCACCCCCGATTCGCTGGGCTGCCGACGCCGAGAAGGAACTGCGCAAGATCCCCTTCTTCGTGCGTGGAAAAGCCCGCCGCAACACCGAGCGCTTCGCGCAGGATCGCGGTCTGTCCCTGATCACAGTCGAGACGTTGTATGATGCGAAAGCGTACTACAGCCGCTGACACGACCCCGATCCGCGTCGTGATCGTGACGATGGACAGCCATCTCGCGGGATCGGTGGCGCGTGCCCGCGCCGTGCTCTCGCGCGAGCTGCCCGGTCTCGACCTGGTGATGCACGCGGCCGACGAATGGGGCGGCGACCAGGCGGCGCTGTCGCGCTGCCTCGCCGACATCGCCTCGGCCGACATCGTCGTCGCCACGATGCTGTTCCTCGACGAGCACATCCGCCCGGTGCTGCCCGCCCTGCAGGCGCGGCGCGACAAGTGCGACGCGATCGTCTGCGCGCTCGCCGCCGGCGAGGTGGTGCGCCTCACCCGCATGCACAAGTTCAGCATGTCGGGCGAGACCATGGGCGTGCTGAGCCTGCTCAAGCGGCTGCGCGGCAAGAGCTCCGAAGGGCCGGGATCGAACGGTCAGGGGCAGATGAAGATGCTGCGCCAGATCCCGAAGTTCCTGCGCTTCATCCCGGGCACGGCCCAGGATCTGCGCGCCTACTTCCTGGTCCTGCAGTACTGGCTCGCCGGCACCGACGAGAACATCACCAATCTCGTGCGTCTGATGGTCGAGCGCTACGCCGATGGTCCGCGCAAGGGCCTGCGCAGCGCCGTGAAGTCGGGCCCGCCGGTCGAGTATCCGGACATCGGCCTCTATCATCCGGCCGTGAAGGGGCGGGTGACCGAGAAGCTCGGCGAGCTGCCGACCGCCGGCCCGAACGGCACGGTCGGCGTGCTGGTGATGCGCTCCTATGTGCTGGCCGGCAACGCCGCGCACTACGACGGCGTCATCAGGGCGCTCGAGGCGAAGGGCCTGCGCGTCGTCCCGGCCTTCGCGTCGGGCCTCGACCAGCGTCCCGCGGTCGAGACCTTCTTCATGAAGGACGGCCACGCGACCGTCGACGCCGTGGTGTCGCTCACCGGCTTCTCGCTGGTCGGCGGCCCGGCCTACAACGACGCCCGCGCCGCCGCCGAGCTGCTCGCCAAGCTCGACGTGCCCTATATCGCGGCGCATCCGGTCGAGTTCCAGACGCTCGAGCAGTGGCAGGCCGACCCGCGCGGCCTGATGCCGGTCGAAGCCACCATGATGGTGGCGATCCCCGAGCTCGACGGCGCCATCTGGCCGATGACCTTCGGCGGCCGCTCGATCCTGTCCGACAGCGCCGCGCCGCGCGACGAGGGTCAGCGCGAGATGACGGCGCATCCGGAGCGCGCCGGCACGCTCGCCGCGCGCGTCGCCAAGCTGGTCGCGCTGCGCCGTGCCAAGCGGGCCGAGCGCAAGGTCGCGATCGTCATCTTCAACTTCCCGCCGAACGCCGGCGCGATCGGCACGGCGGCCTTCCTCTCGGTCTTCGCCTCGCTGCACAACACGCTCAAGACGCTGCGCGACGCCGGCTACAAGGTCGAGGTGCCGGAGACGGTCGACGACCTGCGCGACCGCATCCTGAAGGGCAACTCGGCCCGCCACGGCAGCGAGGCCAATGTCGCCGCTAAGATCGGCGCCGACGAGCATGTCCGCCGCGAGAAGTACCTGGCCGAGATCGAGAAGCAGTGGGGCCCGGCGCCCGGCCGCCATCTCACCGACGGGCGCAGCCTGTTCGTGCTCGGCGAGACCTTCGGCAACGTCTTCGTCGGCGTGCAGCCCGCCTTCGGCTTCGAGGGCGACCCGATGCGGTTGCTGTTCGAGCGCGGCTTTGCCCCGACCCACGCCTTCTCCGCGTTCTACCGCTGGATCAAGGAGGACTTCGGGGCGCATGCGGTGCTGCATTTCGGCACCCACGGGGCGCTCGAGTTCATGCCCGGCAAGCAGGCCGGCATGTCGGGCGAGTGCTGGCCGGACCGCCTCATCGGCGACCTGCCGAACCTCTATCTCTACGCCTCCAACAACCCGTCGGAAGGCATGCTCGCCAAGCGCCGCGCCGGCGCCGCGCTGATCAGCTATCTCACGCCGCCGATCACCAATGCGGGCCTGTATCGCGGGCTCTTGGACCTCAAGTCGTCGCTCGACCGCTGGCGGGCGCTGGAGCCCGACACCGATCCGGAGAGCCGCACCGCGCTCGCCGTGCTGGTGCAGGCGCAGGCCTCGGCCGTCAATCTGGCGCCCGTCGAGCCCGCCTGGGACGACCCGGTGACCGAGATCGCGGCGCTGACCAACAAGGTGCTGGAGCTCGAATACACGCTGATCCCGCACGGCCTGCACGTCGTCGGCGAGGTGCCGACCGCGCCCGAGCGGGCCGAGATGCTCGACGCCGCCGGCGTCACCGACACCGAGAAGCGCGCCGCGCTCGACAAGCTCCTGGCCGTCGACCACGAGCTGCCGGCGATCGTCAAGGCGCTCGATGGCCGCTATCTCGCGCCGGCGCCGGGCGGTGACCTGCTGCGCACCACCGACGTGCTGCCGACCGGCCGCAACCTGCACGGCTTCGACCCGTTCCGCATCCCGAGCGCCTTCGCGATCCAGGACGGCGCCCGCCAGGCCGAGCGTCTGCTCGCCCGCTGGCAGGCCGACGGCCACGCGGTGCCCGAGACCATCGCCATGGTCCTGTGGGGCACCGACAATCTGAAGACCGAGGGTGGTCCGATCGCCCAGACGCTGTGGCTGATGGGCGCCGAGCCGCGCCACGACAGCTACGGCCGCGTCTGCGGCGCCCAGCTCGTCTCGCTGGAGAAGCTCGGCCGCCCGCGCATCGACGTCGTCGTCACGCTGTCGGGCATCTTCCGCGACCTCCTGCCGATGCAGACCAAGCTCCTGGCCGAGGCCGCGCTGCTCGCCGCGTCGGCCGACGAGCCGGCCGAGATGAACTTCGTGCGCAAGCACGCGCTCGCCTATCAGGCGGCGAACGGCGGCACGATCGAGGAGGCGTCGCTGCGGGTGTTCTCCAACGCCGACGGCGCCTACGGCTCCAACGTCAACCAGCTCATCGACCAGGGCGGCTGGAACGACGAGGACGAGCTCGCCGAGGCCTACATGCGCCGCAAGGGCTTCGCCTACGGGGTCGACGGCAAGCCGGCCCGTCAGGACAAAGTCTTGTCCCACGTGCTGTCGAGCGTCGATCTCACCTATCAGAATCTCGACTCGGTCGAGCTCGGCATCACCACGATCGACCACTACTTCGACACGCTCGGCGGCATCACGCGCGCCGTCCAGCGCGCCCGCGGCACCACGGCGTCGGTCTATATCGGCGACCAGACCCGCGGCGAGGGCACGGTGCGCACGCTGGCCGAGCAGGTGGCGCTGGAGACCCACACCCGCGCCCTCAATCCGAAATGGTACGAGGCGCTGCTCGCGCACGGCTACGAAGGCGTGCGCAACATCGAGGCGCAGGTCACCAACACGCTCGGCTGGTCGGCGACCACGGGCCAGGTGGCGCCGTGGGTGTACGAGCAGCTCACCCAGACCTTCATGCTCGACGAGAAGATGCGGCGACGCCTGGCCGACCTCAATCCGGTCGCCTCGGCGAAAGTCGCACATCGGCTGCTCGAGGCCCACGAGCGTCGCTACTGGACGCCCGACGAGGCCATGCTGGACGCGCTGCGCCGCGCCGGCGAGGAGCTGGAAGACCGCCTGGAAGGTGTCGACCAAGGAGCCGCCGCATGACCATCATCCCCCGCCCGGCCGATCTCGCCGGTGAGCCCATCAAGCAGGAAGGCTGCGGGTCCTGTGCCGCCGCCGAGAACGCCGGCCGAGAGGACGGCGAAGGCAGCGTGCAGGTCCAGCTCGACCCGCGCGTCCAGATCGGAACCGCCAAGGTGTTCGCCGTCTACGGCAAGGGCGGCATCGGCAAGTCGACGACCTCGTCGAACCTGTCGGTCGCCTTCTCCAAGCTCGGCAAGCGCGTGCTGCAGATCGGCTGCGATCCCAAGCACGACTCGACCTTCACGCTGACCAAGTGCCTGGTGCCGACCGTCATCGACATCCTCGAGTCGGTGAACTTCCATTCCGAAGAGCTGCGGATGGAGGACTTCGTCTACGAGGGCTACAACGGCGTCATGTGCGTCGAGGCCGGCGGCCCGCCGGCCGGCACCGGCTGCGGCGGCTACGTGGTCGGCCAGACCGTCAAGCTCCTCAAGGAGCATCATCTGCTCGACGACACCGACGTCGTGGTCTTCGACGTGCTCGGCGACGTGGTGTGCGGCGGCTTCGCGGCCCCCCTCCAGCACGCCGACCGCGCCCTGATCGTCACGGCCAACGACTTCGACTCGATCTTCGCGATGAACCGCATCGCCGCGGCCATCCAGGCGAAGGCCAAGAACTACAAGGTGCGGGTCGGCGGCGTGATCGCCAACCGTTCGGCCGCCACCGACGAGATCGACCGCTTCTGCGGTCGCACCGGGCTCAAGACGCTCGCCCATATCCGCGATCTCGACGTGGTGCGCCGCAGCCGCCTGAAGAAGGCGACGCTGTTCGAGATGGACCCGACCGACGAGGTGATCGCGGTGCAGAACGAGTATCTGCAGCTCGCCGAGAAGCTGTGGGCCGGCGTCGATCCGCTGACGCCGACGCCGCTCAAGGACCGCGAGATCTTCGATCTCCTCGGGTATGATTGATCACGTGACGGACCGCACCCCGAAGCACGAGGACACGAGCAGGACGAGACGGATGCAGGGCGAGACCTACCAGGAGCGACGCGGCGAGATCGAGGCCTATTTCGATCGCACGGCGGCCGACGCCTGGGCGCGCCTGACCTCCGACGCGCCGGTCTCCGGCATCCGCGCGACAGTCCGCAAGGGCCGCGACGACATGCGCGCGACGCTGCTGTCGTGGCTGCCCGACGACCTCTCCGGTCGCCGCATCCTCGACGCCGGCTGCGGGCCGGGCATGCTGTCGATCGAGGCGGCGCGCCGCGGCGCCGAGGTGGTAGCCGTCGACCTCTCGCCGACGCTGCTCGATCTCGCCCGCGAGCGCATTCCGGCCGACCTCGCCGGCCGGGTGACGTTCGTGGCCGGCGACATGCTGTCGCCGGAGTTCGGGCATTTCGACCACGTCGTCGCCATGGACTCGATCATCCACTACCGCGCCGAGGACGCCGTGCGGGTGATCGCCGGGCTCGCGGCGCGCACCTCGCGCTCGCTCGTCTTCACCTTCGCGCCGCGCACCAAGGCGCTCGCGCTGATGCATTTCGTCGGCGGCTTCTTCCCGCGCAGCGACCGTGCGCCGTCGATCGAGCCGGTGCGCGAGGAGCGTCTGTACGAGCTGATCGCGGCCGATCCCGATCTCGCCCGCTGGCGGCCCGGCCGCACCCGGCGGATCGCCGTCGGCTTCTACACGTCGCAGGCTCTGGAGCTCGTGCCGTCATGACCACGAAGAAAAAGAAGGTCGGAACCCTCGGCAGCGCGTTTCTCGGCATCCTGGGGCAGCTCGGGCCGCGCTTCCTGCCGTTCGCCGACGTGGCGACCAAGGAGGTCCCGATGGGGCGCCTCCTGCGCCTGTCGCTGTTCCAGGTGTCGGTCGGCATGGCGCTGGTGCTGCTCACCGGCACCCTCAATCGCGTCATGATCGTCGAGATGGGCGTGCCGAGCTGGCTGGTCGCCCTGATGGTGTCGCTGCCGCTCGTGTTCGCACCGTTCCGGGCGCTGATCGGCTTCAAGTCGGACAACCGCCGCTCGGCGCTCGGCTGGCGCCGCGTCCCCTACATCTGGGGCGGCACGATGCTGCAGTTCGGCGGCTTCTCGATCATGCCGTTCTCGCTGCTGATCCTCACCGGCGACGCGCACGGCCCGATCTGGATCGGCCATGTCGGGGCCGCGCTGGCGTTCCTCCTGGTCGGCGCCGGCCTGCACACGACCCAGACGGCCGGCCTCGCGCTCGCCACCGACATCGTGCCCGAGGAGAAGCGGCCGCGCGTCGTCGCGTTTCTCTACGTCATGCTGCTGGTCGGCATGGTCGGCGCGTCGCTGATCTACGGCCGCTGGCTCACCGATTTCAGCCCGCTGCGCCTGATCCAGATGATCCAGGGTGCGGCGCTCGTCACCATGATCCTCAACAGCGTGGCCCTGTGGAAGCAGGAGCCGCGCGATCCTTCGCGCACCAACCGCGAGGGGCCGCGGCCGTCGTTCCGGGAGTCCTGGCGCGCCTTCACGGCGAGCGGGCACTCGACCCGGGTGCTGGTCGTCGTCGGCTGCGGCACGGCTGGATTCAGCATGCAGGACATTCTGCTCGAGCCCTATGGCGGGCAGGTCCTGCATCTGTCGGTCGGCGCCACCACGCTGCTGACCGCGCTGATGTCGGCCGGAAGCCTGGTCGGCTTCTGGCTGGCGGCTCGCCAGCTCGGCCGCGGCGTCGACCCCTACCGGCTCGCCCGCTGGGGAGTGGTCGCCGGCGTGCTGGCCTTCGTGGCCGTGATCATCTCGGCCCCGATCGACTCGCCCCTGCTGTTCCGGATCGGCACCGCGCTGATCGGCTTCGGCAGCGGCTTGTTCGCGGTCGGCACCCTGACGGCGGCGATGTCGCTCGGCCGCGAAGGCGAGAGCGGTCTCGCCCTCGGGGCCTGGGGAGCCGTCCAGGCGACGGCGTCGGGCGTTGCCATCGCGACCGGCGGCGCCATCCGGGACGTCGTCGCCGATCTCGTCACGGGCGGAGCCTTCGGGTCGATCTTCTCCAGCGTCGCGTCCGCCTACGGCTTCGTCTACGTCATCGAAGTCGTGCTCCTGTTCATCACCCTGATTGCCATCGGACCGCTCGTTCGTTTCGCGAGCGCGAAAGGGCAATCTTCCCTGAAGTTCGGTCTGGCCGAATTTCCCGGCTAGCCGTCATTGCGCGGAGGTCTTTCATGCAAACCGGCGCCTTCACTGCCCAATTGGACGTTGCCCAAGTCGTTCTCTATGCCTTCTGGATCTTCTTCGCCGGGCTGATCTTCTATCTCCGGCGCGAGGACAAGCGCGAAGGCTACCCGCTCGATTCCGATCGCACCGTCGCCTCCGGCGGTCAGGTCGAGGTGGTCGGCTGGCCGCGCCCGCCCGAGCCCAAGACCTATCTGCTGGCGAGCGGCGCCACCGTCACGGTGCCGTCCAACGCTCCGCTGAAGATCGACACCCGCCTGAAGCCCGGCCCCCATGCCGGCTCGCCCTTCGAGCCGGTCGGCGATCCGATGGCCACCGGCGTCGGCCCGGCCGCCTATGCGGATCGCGCCGATCATCCGGACCTCACCTGGGCCGGCGAGAACCGCATCGTGCCGCTGCGCGTCGCGACCGACCACTGGGTCGACGAGAACGATCCGGATCCGCGCGGCTTCAACGTGGTCGCCGCCGACGGCGAGGTCGCCGGCACGGTCACCGAGCTGTGGATCGACCGGGCCGAGCCGATCGTGCGCTACTACGAGGTCGCGCTCGCCGGCAAGGGCAAGACCGTGATGCTGCCGGCCGTGTTCGCCTATGTCGACGGCGTCCGCAAGGAGCTCTCGGTCCCGGCCGTGCTGGCCAGCCAGTTCGCCGGCGTTCCGCCGATCAAGAGCGGCAGCCAGATCACGGCGCTCGAGGAGGACAAGGTGTCGGCCTACTTCGCCGGCGGCAAGCTCTACGCCACCCCGGCCCGTGCGGAGCCGCTCCTGTGAGATGGCTGAAGCCCTGGGAACCCCGTCCCCTGCCGGAAGCTCTTCCCGACGGTGAAGAGATCCTGTGGCGGGGCGGGCCACTCCTCGCGCCGCTGGCCGTGCACGTGTTCCACGTCCGGAAGGCCGCCGTCTATTTCGCGGTGCTCCTCCTGTGGTTCGGCGCGTCCACCTATGCGGACGAGGGTTCCCTCGCGGGCGCCGTCGTCGCGGCCATGTGGGTGGTGCCGCTCGCGCTCGCCGCGATCGGCATCCTGGGGCTGTTCGCCTATCTGGTCCGGCGGACCACGACGTACACGATCACGTCCCGCCGGATCATCCTGCAGTACGGGGTCGCCTTCCCGATGACGCTGAACCTGCCGTTCAAGCACATCGGGGCGGCGTCCCTGCGCCTCTATCGCGACGGCTCCGGCGACGTCCCGGTCGTCCTGACTGGCGGCGTCAAGATCGCCTATCCGATCCTGTGGCCGCACGCCCGGCCATGGCATCTGCGCCGTCCCGAGCCTATGCTGCGGGTCGTCGCCGACGGCCGAAGGGTCGCCGAGATCCTCGCCCGGGCGATCGTCTCCCGGCCGGCCGAGGGCGTCGACAGCCCGCAAGGCGCCACGACCCCCGACCTGCCGCGGACCTCCAGCGCCGCGGCCTGACACGGAGCTTTTCATGGGCGACGTCGCCAATGGCGATCAGGCGCGACGACCGTTTCCGCTCGGCCCGCTGCTCGGCGCGGCGGCCCTGCTGGCCTTCGTGCTGATCGCGGTCGGCGTCTCGCGCGGCGTCGGAACGGTGCCGACCGGCGCCCCGCCCGCCCCCGAGGCGGTGGCCGCCGTGGCGGCCCGCGACCTGAAATTCGTCGATCGCCCCGACGGCGGCGTCGCCGTGGTCGACGCGGCGAGCGGGCGCGACATCGACACGCTGGCCGCCGGCCAGGACAACTTCATCCGCGGCACGCTGCGCGGCTTCGCCCGCGAGCGCCGCCGCCAGGACATCGGCATCGACCTGCCGTTCCGTCTCACCCGGTGGACCGACGGGCGCCTGTCGCTCGACGATCCCGCGACCGGGCGTCATGTCGAGCTGTCGGCCTTCGGCGTCACCAATGCCGAGGCCTTCGGCCGCTTCCTCGAGCGACGGGACGGGACGCGATGATCGGATCATGGAAGCGCGGGCGCCGCGTCGTCGAGGTGCCGTGCACCATCGAGATCGAGCGGACGGCGGACAGCCTGCACGCTCACGTCGACCTTCAAGGGATAGAGATCGAGCCGGGCGACGAGGTCATCGTCCACGACGCCCCGACATCGATCCCGTTCGGTGAGAGCACCATTGTCCACAGCCGGGCCACCGTGGTCCTGGCCGGACGCGTGGAGCGCCTGATGGCGCGGATCACCGGCTACTTCGAGCTGACCGAGCTTTACGAGGTCGGCTTTTCCCCTGGGAGGACGCCATGATCCAGATGGAAGGCGGAGTGGGGCCGAACCCCATCAAGGCCCCACGTGTGGCGATCGATCCGATCGCGACCGATCCGGTCACGTCGGATCAGACCACGACCGAGATCGCCAAGCAGGACACGATCCTCAGCCCGCGCTTCTACACGACCGACTACGCCGCCATGGACCGGGTCGACATCGGCTCGGTGCGGGCCGAGTGGGAGGCGATGCTGGCCGAGTTGCGCGCCGACCACAACAAGGGCCACTTCACCCGCGACGCCGAGTGGAAGGCCGACCTCGAGTCGCTGCCCGAGGGGCTGCGCCAGGAGTTCGTCGACTTCCTCGTGTCGTCGCTCACCGCCGAGTTCTCCGGCTGCGTGCTCTACGCCGAGATCAAGAAGCGCATCAAGAATCCCGACGTGCGGGACCTGTTCACCTACATGAGCCGCGACGAGGCGCGCCACGCCGGCTTCATCAACGACGCGCTCAAGGACTTCGGCATCGGGGTCGATCTCGGCTTCCTCAGCCGGGCGAAGAAGTACACGTATTTCAGGCCGAAGTTCATCTTCTACGCGACCTATCTGTCCGAGAAGATCGGCTACGCCCGCTACATCACGATCTATCGCCAGCTCGAGCGCCATCCGGATCGCCGCTTCCACCCGATCTTCAAGTGGTTCGAGAAGTGGTGCAATGACGAGTTCCGCCACGGCGAGGCCTTCGCACTCCTGATGCGGGCCGACCCGCGCCTGATCTCCGGCGTCAACAAGCTGTGGATCCGCTTCTTCCTGCTCGCCGTGTTCGCCACCATGTACGTACGCGACCACATGCGGCCCGAGTTCCACAAGGCGATCGGGATGGACCCGACGACCTACGACTTCGAGGTGTTCCGCAAGACCACCGAGATCTCGCGCCAGGTGTTCCCGCTGGAGCTCGACATCGACCGGCCGGAGTTCAAGGCCGGCCTCGACACGCTGTGGCGGATCGCCGAGGAGGGGGCCGCGGCGCGCGCCCGCGGTGGCGTCCTCGGGGCGCTGACGCGGGTTCGTCTCGGCGCCGTGGGCGCCTGGACGCTCGCCAGGCTCTACCTGCTGCCCGTCAAACAGAACACCCTGCCGGAGCGGGTGCGTCTCGCACCCGCCTGGTAACGACGAAGGATCCGCCCGCGTGGTCCATTACGGCATTCCGATCCTGTACACGCTGTTCGTGTGGTGGTTCAGCACGGGCGTGATCATGTTCCTGGACGGGCTGCCGCGGAAGACGTTCCCGTACAGCATCGCGGCCGCCGCGGTGCTGTACGGCCTCGCGCTGTGGGGGATCGCCGCGTCGAGCCACGACATGACGGTGTTCGGCGCCTACTGCACCTTCACGTGCGGCCTGATCGTCTGGGGGTTCAACGAGATCACGTTCCTGATGGGCTACGTGACGGGCCCGCGCACCACGCCGTGCCCGCCCGACTGCAAGGGCTGGCGGCACTTCGTCCACGCCGTGGAGGCGATCCTCTATCACGAGCTCGGGATCGTCGTGTCGGCCGTGCTGGTCTGCTGGGCGAGCTGGGGCGAGCCCAACCAGGTCGGAACCTGGACCTTCATGATCCTCTGGCTGATGCGGCTGTCGACCAAGCTCAACATTTTCCTCGGCGTGCCCAACCTCACCGAGGAGTTCCTGCCCGACCATCTCGCCTACATGAAGGGCTACTTCCGCAAGCGGCCGATGAACTGGCTGTTCCCGTTCACTGTGACGGCCTCGACCGTGATCGCCGCCGTGCTGGCCGTGCAGGCTTCCGAGCTCGCGGTGACGGATCCGCACCAGGCCGCCGGCCTCACCTTCGTCGTCACCCTGATGTCGCTCGCCATCCTGGAGCATTGGTTCCTGGTGATGCCGATGTCGGTGGTGCCGCTGTGGCGCTGGGGCCTGAAGTCGCGCGAGTGGTTCCGCAGGCTCGATCCCCGCCGCAACGGCACGCGCCGGGATCGTGCCGACCGCGCCGCCGCCACCGACGGGGCGGACACGCGCGGCGAAGGCGTCGGTCGCGGCGTCGTCGTCGAGATGGCGCCCGTCAAGGTCGAGAAGACCCGGCTGGCCCGTCGCATCCCGCGCACCGGCGGCACCACGCTTTCGCTGTCGCTCGACGCCGGGCCGGACGACCGCACGCTCTGCCCGCGCCCCGCCACCGTCGCGGCGCCGCCGCGCGGGTAGGCCGCGGCCGCCGATCGTCGGTTCAGACACGCGACGTCGGCGCGCCGCAGGCGCGGTGAGGCGCGCGTCGCTCCCTCCCGGGACAACGGTCGCGCAGCGGCGTGCCGTCGTGGGCGTAGGGTGGGCGTCGGCGCGCCGAAGGTGCGGCGATGCCCACGCCGTCCGGCGTGTGTGGGTCCTCTGATGTCACGTTACCGTCGCGCCCGTGTCGAAGGCGGCACGTTCTTTTTCACCCTCGTTCTCACGGACCGCAGCGACGATCTGCTGGTGCGTGAGATTGATCGATTCCGTCGGTCTTACGCCGACGCACGAGCGCGTCGCCCTTTCGAGACGGTCGCAATCTGCGTGCTGCCGGATCACCTCCACGCCATATGGACGCTTCCACCCGGTGACGGCGATTTCGCCACTCGCTGGTCCGTGATCAAGGCCGGCTTCTCGCGCGACCTCGCACCGGCCGGGTTGCGGTCACCCGGCCAAGTGGCCAAACGTGACAAGGGCATCTGGCAGCGTCGACACTGGGAGCACGTCATTCGCGACGATGCCGATCTCGCGCGGCATGTCGATTACATTCACTACAATCCGGTCAAGCACGGCTGCGTATCGGCGGTGCGTGATTGGCCCCACAGCAGCTTCCATCATTACGTTGCGCGTGGCCTGCTGCCTTCCGACTGGGGCGGCGATCTAGTCACAATCGAGGGAGCGTTTGGTGAATAGGTCGCGAATCGAGAGTGGGCTCTGCGGGTGGAGGGACGGTGCTCACGGCCGGCGACGTGATCCTGCTCGGACCCAGTGCCGAGTCGATCGACCGCGTGGGCAAGCCGCGCCTGAGCGGCGCAGCCAGCCCACCCTACAGTTCCGGACTACGGTTCCGGACGCCGGCAAACTCCCGCGCCCCCTGAACGCGAAAGCGCCCCGGCGGAGGGTCCGCGCGGGGCGTTTCGAATTCGACGTGAGCGGTGTCCGGCGCCTGCGCGCCGGCCGGCGCCGTGTCAGCCCGCGGCCGAAGCCTCGGCCTTCGCGGCCACGGCCTTCTTGCTCACCTGCCGCTTGAGCAGCAGGGCGCGCGGCGACAGCTCGGTGTCGCGGGCCTTGAGCAGGAACGCGTCGAGGCCGCCCCGGTGATCGACGCTCTTGAGCGCGTTCGCCGAGATGCGCAGCCGCACGCCGCGGCCGAGCGCGTCGGACTGCAGCGTCACGTTGACCAGGTTCGGCAGGAAGCGCCGCTTCGTCTTGATGTTGGAGTGGCTGACCGTGTGGCCGACGAGCGCCCCCTTCCCGGTCAGTTCGCACCGTCGCGACATGGAAACCTCGATGATGTCTGTAAATTCGGCGACCCTGCGCGCGCGCAAGGCCGGGACGCGAGCCGAAGCTCGTTCCGGGATCGCGGACGTATAGAGAGGGGGAGCCGCAGCGTCAAGCACGCGGAGCGCCGGAAACGCGGCCGCGGCGGGCCGATCCGCCCTGCCGAAACATCATAGAAACGACGTATTCGAACCCGACACAGGGCCGGTCGCCGACCATCGCCACAGCGCCCCCGCGAGGATCCGCACCCCCGTGTCGTCCGGCCGTTTCGCCACCCGCCCGCTTCTGTGCGCCTTGGTTGCGTTCGCCGGTCTCGGTGCCGTGGCGCCGGCGTCGGCGCAGGGCAAGCTCGACGCCCGCTACACGGCGACCCTCTCCGGAATCCCGATCGGCCGCGGCGCCTGGGTCATCGACATCGCCGACGACCAGTACACGGCGGCCGCGAGCGGCACCACGGCCGGCATCGTCCGTCTGTTCGCCAGCGGCCAGGGCTCGAGCGCCTCGCGCGGCCATGTCCGCCGCGGCAATTTGCTACCATCCACCTATGCGTCGAGCCTGACCTCGGACAAGAAGTCCGAGGAGCTGCGTATCGTCCTGCAGAACGGCACCGTCAAGGACGTCTCGGTCGAGCCGCCGTCGCCGCCGCAGCCGGAGCGGCTGCCCGTCACCGACGCCCACCGGCGCGGCGTCACCGATCCGATGAGCGCCGCCCTGATGACGGTCGCCGGCGCCGGCCAGCAGATCGGAACCGAGGCCTGCGCCCGCACGCTGCCGATCTTCGACGGCCGCATGCGCTTCGACCTGCAGCTCGCCTTCAAGCGCTTCGAGACCGTCAAGGCCGAGCGCGGCTATTCCGGGCCGGTGGCGGTCTGCACCGTCACCTTCACGCCGATCGCCGGCTACATCCCGGACCGGCCCGCCATCGTCTACCTGGCGCGCCAGCGCGACATGGAGATCTGGCTGGCGCCGCTCGCCGGCACCCGTGTCGTGGTCCCCTACAAGATCATCATCCCGACGCCGTTCGGCCTCGGCGTGCTGGAGGCGACCCAGTTCGTCGCGACCTCGGGCGCGACCCGGCCGACCCCCACCAGCGCGCGCATTCCCTGATCGTTG
Source organism: Rhodoplanes elegans (assembly GCF_016653355.1). Lineage (GTDB taxonomy): Bacteria > Pseudomonadota > Alphaproteobacteria > Rhizobiales > Xanthobacteraceae > Rhodoplanes > Rhodoplanes elegans. The sequence continues at coordinate 167,216 of NZ_NHSK01000076.1, forward strand.
CACGGCGGTGCCGGGACGTTAACCGGAGCAGCGCGGATGCGGTCCGGCCGCGACCGGGCTCCTACCTCATCTGGATCTCCGGCGGCGGTGAAACCGAGATGTGGAGGAGAACGAATCTCGACTCGGGCCGAGTCAGCGATTCGGGCGCGATTCGTTCGAGAGTCGTTCCAAGGGCTTAACGGGAACGGCCGGCGTCCCGCGAAACCGTCGCATTCCGGGACAGGGCCCCCACCTTTGCTCCGGAAACACGTCGCGGGAGGCGAGGCGAGGCTTGGGTGCGCGGGCGAAAGCGGCTAAGAGAGAGCCGCCGGTGCACGCCTCCCGTGGGAACGGACGCGGATTCCAACGGGGCACCGGCAGGCCCGCGCGGTCGCGGCGGGCGAGACGCGCCGTCCGGTACAGCGCCGCCCGGACAGGAACGGACCCGGACATGACGTCCAGCTACCCGACGTCTCCAGACATGCGGTCTCGGAGACTTTCCCGAGAGGTTTCGCCGCGCGCCGTCGCTCGCGACCCGGCTCGCCCCTCCTCGTGCCGCGCGCCGGCCTGACCGCGGCGCTCCGGTCCAGAACAACCGATGCCCATCAGTTTCTCGTCCCCTTCCGTCCGCGACAGCCGGGCCCGCGGCGCCGGCGTCACCGCCGTGCTCGGACCGACCAACACGGGCAAGACGCATCTCGCCATCGAGCGGATGCTCGGCCATTCGTCCGGGCTGATCGGCCTGCCGCTGCGCCTCCTGGCGCGGGAGGTCTACAACAAGATCGTCGACCGGGTCGGTCCCGACGCCGTCGCCCTCGTCACCGGCGAGGAGAAGATCAAGCCGGCCCATCCGCGCTACTGGGTGTCGACCGTCGAGGCGATGCCGCGCGATCTCGACGTCGCCTTCGTGGCGGTCGACGAGGTCCAGCTCGGCTCCGACCTCGACCGTGGCCACGTCTTCACCGACCGCATCCTCAACCGGCGCGGCCGCGAGGAGACCCTGGTGCTCGGCGCCGCGACCATGCGGGGCATGGTCGAGAAGCTGCTGCCCGGCGCCAACGTAATCTCGCGCCCGCGCCTCTCGCAGCTCGCCTTCGCGGGGGAGAAGAAGCTGTCGCGGCTGCCGCGCCGCACCGCCATCGTCGCCTTCTCGGCCGAGGAGGTCTACGCCATCGCCGAGCTGATCCGCCGCCAGCGCGGCGGCGCCGCGGTGGTGCTGGGCGCGCTCTCGCCGCGCACCCGAAACGCCCAGGTCGCGCTCTACCAGTCCGGCGACGTCGACTACCTGGTCGCCACCGACGCGATCGGCATGGGCCTCAACCTCGACGTCGACCACGTCGCCTTCGCGTCGGATCGCAAGTTCGACGGCTACCAGTACCGCAAGCTCAATCCGGGCGAGCTCGGCCAGATCGCCGGCCGCGCCGGCCGCGCGACCCGCGACGGCACCTTCGGCACCACGGGGCGCTGCCCGCCGTTCGAGCAGGAGCTCGTCCAGGCGCTGGAGAGCCACGCCTTCGATTCGGTGAAGGTCCTGCAGTGGCGCAACACCGATCTCGACTTCGCGTCGCTCGGCGCGCTGTCGGCCTCGCTCGCCGTCACCCCGACATTGCCGGGGCTGACCCGGGCGCCCGTCGCCGAGGACATCCTGGTGCTCGAGCACGCGATGCGGGACGACGCCGTGCGCGACCTCGCGCGTCGGCCGGCCGACATCGCGCGCCTGTGGGACACCTGCCAGGTGCCCGACTATCGGAAGATCTCGCCCGCCGCGCACGCCGAGATGGTCGTCACCCTCTTTGGATTCCTGGCGCGCGAGGGTACGATCCCCACCGACTGGTTTTCGCGACAGGTCGCCCTTGCGGATCACACCGAGGGCGGTATCGATACCCTGTCTACGCGAATTGCGCACATCCGGACCTGGACCTTCGTCGCCAACCGTCCGGACTGGCTCGGCGATCCCGAGCACTGGCAGGGCGTCACCCGTGCCATCGAGGACAAGCTCTCGGATGCCTTGCACGAGCGCCTGGCCGAACGATTCATCGACCGCCGCACCAGCGTTCTGATGCGGCGTCTGCGAGAGAATGCGATGTTGGAAACAGAGATCACCAAGACGGGCGAGGTCGTCGTCGAGGGGCACGTGATCGGCCGGCTCGACGGCTTCCGCTTCGCACCGGAGGCGACCACCGGCAGCACCGACAGCAAGGCGCTGTCCGCCGCCGCCCAGAAGGCGCTGGCCGGCGAGATCGACGCCCGCGCCGGGCGCCTCGCCCACGCGCCCGACAGCCAGTTCGTGCTGGCCTCCAACGGGCTGATCCGCTGGATGGGCGAGCCGGTCGCGAAGCTTCTGGCCGGCGACAACATTCTGCGTCCGCGGGTGAAGATCCTCGCCGACGAGCATCTGAGCGGTGCCGCCCTGGAGCACGTCCAGACCCGGCTGGATCTCTGGACCCGCACCCATGTCGAGCGGATCCTGGCGCCGCTGTTCGTCCTCGGTGCCGCCGAGGACGTCACCGGCATCGCCCGCGGCATCGCGTTCCAGCTCGTCGAGGCGCTCGGCGTGCTGGAGCGCTTCAAGATCGCCGAGGAGCTGAAGGGGCTCGACCAGGCCCAGCGGGCGACGCTGCGCAAGCACGGCGTGCGCTTCGGCGCCTATCACGTCTATGTCCCGGCGCTGCTCAAGCCCGCGCCGCGGGCGCTCGCCGCCGAATTGTGGGCGCTCAAGCACGGCGACGTCGACACCACCGGGCTCGACGACCTGCAGCGCCTCGCCGCCTCGGGCCGCACCTCCTTCGCGGTCGACAAGGCGGTGCCGCGCACCCTCTACCGCACCATCGGCTATCGGGTGTGCGGCGAGCGCGCCGTCCGGGTCGACATTCTGGAGCGACTCGCCGACCTGGTCCGCCCGGCGCTCGCCTGGCGGCCGAACGCCCCCGGCGAAAAGCCGGCCGGCGCCTTCGACGGCAGCGGCTTCCTGGTCACCCAGGCGATGACGTCGCTCACCGGCTCGTCCGGCGAGGACCTCGCCTCGATCCTCAAGGCGCTCGGCTATCGGGTCGAGCGGCGGCCCAAGCCGCCGGAGGCCCCGGCGGAGGCCAAGGCACCCGAGAGCGTCGCAGAGGCGACGGCCGAGGGCGCTGCTGCCGAAAGCGCGACCGAGGCGTCTGTCGACGCCGTCGGGGGGGACGACGCCCCGGCCGAGGCGGCTGCCGCCGAGGCCGAGCCGGTCGTCGAGACGGTCGCGTCCGACGCGCCGGTCGCCCCGGACTCCGAGCCGGTCACGGCCGAGCCGGTCTCGTCCGAACCCGTCACCGAGGCGGAGCCGGTGTCGCTCGCGCCCGAGCCGGAGCCGGACGCCGTTGTTGCGGCTGCGCCCGAGGCGGACGCCGCGGAGGCCGGCGCTCCCAAGTCCGAATCGACCGCCGGCGCCGCGGACGCATCTGCCGAATCGTCCGACGGCGGCGAACAGCCGGTGGCCGAGTCGGTGGCCGACACCGCGGGCGAGGCGACGGCCGAGCCGGCGGCCGCGGCCACGCCGGCGGAGCCGCAGTTCATCGAGATCTGGCGCCCCGGCCGCCCCCACGAGGAGCGGCGCGGCGGACCGAAGCGCCATCATCGCGGCGCACCCGGCCGCCGTCCCGAGGGCCAGCCCGCCGCCGCGCACCTATCAGAGCCGCGACGAGCGGGCGGACCGGAGCAACAAGGAGCCGGATCCAAACTCCCCGTTCGCCAAGCTCGCCGCCCTCAAGGCGCAGCTCGAGGCCAGCGCCAAAGAGAAGCACTGACCGGCGGAGAGCATCGCCCACGTGGTCGACGGCGACCGCCAGCGCATCGACAAGTGGCTGTGGCACGCCCGGGTGGTCCGCACCCGCAGTGCCGCGGCCGCGCTCGCGGCTGCCGGCCATGTCCGGATCAACGGGGTGCGCATCGACGCGGCGAGCCGCCCGGTGAAGCGGGGGGACGTGGTGACGGTGGCGCTCGACCGCCAGGTCCGGGTGCTGGTCGTCACCGGCTTCGCCGAGCGGCGCGGCTCGGCGACCGACGCGCAGGCGCTCGTCCGCGACGAGACGGTCCGGCCGGAGACGCCGCCCGGGTCCGCCGCGACGGGATCGCGCGACACCGGGACCGGACGGCCGACCAAGCGCGACCGCCGCGCCCTCGACCGGCTCCAGGGCGACGACGACTGACGATGACGGGTGCGGACGGTGCGGCCCGGCCTGCGGGCCTGACGGATGACGTCCGCCCGGCCCGGAGCGCGAACTTTTCTCGGCCTGCGGTTAACGAACCGGCGGGTCGGAGGCGGCGATCCCCGGTCGTTTCGTCCGGCCGGCGGGTGCTCCGGCGTTGCGGCGAACCGCTGGGCCGGCCGGCTCGCTTTTTCGTCGCGCGACAGACCCGTTCGCTTGCGCGTGCGGTGCCGATGCGCTAGGCACAGGCAAAACTGGGCCCTGTCGGCCGGAGTCGAAGATGACCTACACGGTTACTGAAAACTGCATTAAGTGCAAGTACATGGACTGCGTCGAAGTGTGTCCGGTGGACTGCTTCTACGAAGGCGAGAACATGCTCGTCATCCACCCGGACGAGTGCATCGATTGCGGCGTCTGCGAGCCGGAATGCCCGGCCGAGGCGATCAAGCCGGACACCGAGCCGGGCCTCGAGCAGTGGCTCGGCCTCAACGCCGAGTACGCCAAGACGTGGCCGAACGTCACGGTGAAGCGCGATCCGCCGCCGGACCACAAGGAGTGGGACGGAAAGCCGGACAAGCTCAAGCTCTTCTCGCCGAATCCCGGCTCCGGCGACTGACGGCGCGAGAACCGATCTCGGGGGCCGGCGTCGCGGCGCGGCCCTCGCGCGGTGCGGGCGTTTTGCCTGCGTTGCCTCCAAATATCTAAAATTTAATGTTCATTGGGTACGGTGATGGCCGAATGCCGCACCGTACGGCTTTGTTTTTTGCAATGAATGTGATATATAAGCATCACACATGAGATCACGGCTCCGAGCGCTCCCTCCCGGGAGCATATTTTTTCGGGGCGTTCCTTGGGAACCGTCATACGGAGGCGTGTCTTTCCGCGAGAAGGCACGCGATCACAGTGGCAGCAAAAACTCGGCACAAGTCGAAGTTGAAGAAGGCCGTCGTGAAGCCTGCGTCCCGGACGGCGTCCAAGGCGCGGGTCTCGAAGGCGCTTTCGTCCAAGGCCCCGTCCGCCAAGCCGGCGACCTCGAAGACCGCGACCTCCAAGGCCTCGACCGCGAAGGCGCCGATCTCCAAGTCTTCGATCTCCAAGTCTTCGATCTCCAAGTCTCCGATTTCCAAGTCTCCGACGGCGAAGCCGTCCGCGGCGAAATCGCCGGCCGTGAAGCCTTCGGCTGCGAAATCCACGGCCACGAAGGCTCCGGCCGAGAAGGCCGCCGCGAAGATCGCCGCCAAGCCGCCCGGCAAGGCCTCCGCGCCGGCCCGTCGGCGGACGACCAAGACGACGCGTGATCACGTCCGCCGCGGCAGCGCGGCCAACCCATCGGCGGTGCGGGCCGAGAAGCCTGCGACCAAGCCGGCCAAGCCGATCCGCAAGCCCGACGTCGGACCGACGACGGAGCAGGCGGCAGAGACCAGGGCGACAGGCACCAAGGCGGCAGACACCAAGACGACGACCCTCGAGACCAAAAGCCTCGAATCGACGACCCCCGTCGCGACGGAGGTCAAGGCCGCCGTCAAGGCGACCCCCAAGGCTTCGGCCAAACCATCCCCCCGCCCTCGGGTGGAGGACCCCGGCAAGCCGCCGGAGGTTGAAGGAGCAGTTCCCGGAATGTCCAACAAGAAGACGACCCAGCGTCAAGGCTTCAAGACGAACGAGTTCATCGTGTATCCGGCCCACGGCGTGGGCCAGATCACGGCGATCGAGGAGCAGGAGGTCGCCGGCCACAAGCTCGAGCTGTTCGTCATCAACTTCGTCAAGGACAAGATGACGCTGCGGGTCCCCACCGCGAAGATCACCGCGGTCGGCATGCGCAAGCTCGCCGAGCCGCCGATCGTCAAGCGCGCCCTCGAGACGCTCAAGGGGCGGGCCCGGGTGAAGCGCACCATGTGGTCGCGCCGCGCCCAGGAGTACGAGGCCAAGATCAATTCCGGCAACATCGTCGCCATCGCCGAGGTGGTGCGCGACCTCTACCGGTCGGAGAGCCAGCCCGAGCAGTCCTACAGCGAGCGGCAGCTCTACGAGGCCGCCCTCGACCGGCTGGCGCGCGAGATCTCGGCCGTGCAGCGGATCACCGACACGGAGGCCGTGAAGGAGATCGAGGCGTCGCTCGCCAAGGGCCCGAAGCGCGGCGCTGCCGCCAAGGGCGAGGCCGAGGCGGACGACGACGGCGAGACCGAGGCCGAGGCGGCCTGACCGCAGCGATCGCTTCGCTCGGTTCGATTCGGAAAAGGCGCCGGTTCCCCGGCGCTTTTTTCGTGTCCGCGGTCCGCCGCCTCTGTCCCGCGTCCGCCCCCGCCGATCTCTCCCGGTCCGCTTCGCCGTCGTCCGATGCCGCTGTCGCGCATGCAGAACCCGACGATCCGCCGCATCGTCTACGTGACGCTCTACGAGCTCATCGCGCTCGTCGTCGTGACGGTGGCCCTGTCGGCCGTCTCCGGCCAGCCGGCCGTCGACACCGGCGTGATCGCGGTGGCGTCGTCGGTGATCGCGGTGAGCTGGGCCTATGTGTTCAACCTCGCCTTCGAGCGCTGGGAGGCGTCGCGCCGGGTGCGCGGCCGCTCGCTGGCGCGCCGCGTCGTCCATGCGACCCTCTACGAGGCGGGGCTGGTGCTGATGCTCGTGCCGCTGATCGCCTGGCAACTGGATGTCGGCCTGTGGGAGGCGTTCGTCTACGACCTCGGCCTGATCGCGTTCTTCACCGCCTACACGTTCGGCTTCACGGCGCTGTTCGACCGGGTGTTCGGGCTGCCCGCCTCGGCGTCGTGATCACGTCCGCGCGGCCGGTGCCGCCCCGCCCGGCGGATCGATCCCCGGCAGGCCGGCGATCTCGGCGGCCAGGACGTCGACCAGCAGCCGCACGCGGGTGATCCCGGCCCGCTCCGGAACCACCAGCAGGCTCAGCGGCGTGGTCGGCAGGCTGTACTCCGGCATGACGACCATCAGTCGGCCCGCGGCGACGAGATCGTCGACCAGCCAGCGATGCGCCGGCGCGATGCCGCGCCCGGCGATCAGCGCCTCGCGCGCCGCCAGCCCGTGATCGACCCGCAGCCGCCCGCCGAACGGCACGGCGTGGCGCGCGCCGTCGGGGCCGTCGAGCAGCAGCGTGTCGCTGCCGGCCACGTTGGTCATCCGGAGGCCCTCGTGCCCGAGCAGGTCGCGCGGCTCGGTCGGCGTGCCGCGCGCCGCCAGATAGGCGGGCGAGGCGACCAGCACGCGCCGGCTCGCGCCGAGCCGGCGCAGCGTCATGGCGGTGTCGCCGAGCGGGCCCAGCCGCACCGCGACATCGACGCCGTCGCGCACCAGGTCGACCCGCTCGTCGGTGAGTCCGAGATCGATGCCGATGTCCGGATAGCGGTCCTGGAACGCCAGGAGCAGTCGGGTGACGTGCAGGACACCGAGCGCCGCCGTGCAAGAGACGCGGACCGTGCCGGTCGGCGCGCTGCGGGTTCCGCGCGCCTCCTCGCCGGCCTGGTCCACGAGGCGCAGGATCTGGACGCAGGTCGCGTAATAGCGCGTGCCCTCGTCCGTCATCGTGACCCGCCGGGTGGTGCGGCCGAGCAGGGAAACGCCGACTGCCGCCTCGAGCTCCCGCAGGTGGCGCGTGACCGTCGACTGGCCGATTCCCAGCTCACGGGCCACCGCCGACAGGCTGCCCCGCTCCGCGACCCGGACGAAGGTCCGCATCCGCTCCAGCGTGACGTCCGATCTATCCATTTTTCGGCACGATCATATCCATTCCGAACAGCTACCGGATCGTTCTCGGTGGCGCTAGGTCGGATGGCATGTCGTCCGTCGCCTGGAGCCCTCCATGAACGTCCTGATCGTCTTCGCCCATCCCGAACCCCGGTCGCTCAGTGCGGCGCTGCGCGACGTTGCCGTCGCCGAGCTGACCGCTGCCGGCCACGCCGTGCAGGTGTCGGACCTCTACGCCATGCGCTTCAAGGCCGAGGTCGATCGCGACGACTTCCCGCAGCTCGCGCCGGAGGGCCGCCTGAAGGTGCCGGGCGCCTCGAAGGCTGGCTTCGCCGCGCGGGGGCTCACGGCCGACGTGGTGGCCGAGCAGGACAAGCTCCTGTGGGCCGACGTCCTGATCCTGCAGTTTCCGCTGTGGTGGTTCACCATGCCGGCGATCCTGAAAGGCTGGGTCGACCGGGTGTTCGCCTACGGGTTCGCCTACGGGGTCGGCGAGCACAGCGAGGCGCGCTGGGGCGACCGTTACGGCGAGGGCGTGTTCGCCGGCCGGCGCGCCATGGTGATCACCACCACGGGCGGCTGGCAGGAGCATTATTCGCCGCGCGGCGTGAACGGGCCGATCGACGACCTCCTGTTCCCGATCAACCACGGGATCCTGTTCTACCCCGGCTACGACGTGCTCCCGGCCTACGTGGTGCATCGGGCCGACCGGCTCGACGCCGCCGGATTCGACGCCGCCGCCGCGGGCTTGCGCGAGCGGATGCGGACGATCGCCACCACACCGCCGATCCGGTTCCGCCGGCAGAACGGCGGTGATTATCTGATCCCGACCTGCGAGCTGCGTCCGGAGATCGGCATGGCGGGAGCGCACGGCTTCGCGCTCCACGTCTCCGACGTCGCGAGCGACGACGGGCTCACTCGTCCAGCAGCGTGAACTGCAGCAGCACGGTGCGTTGGAGGAAGGAGAAGTTGTCGTCCGACATCAGCGTCAGCACGGTCTCGCCGCCGTCGCCGACATGGACGCCGAGCGCCTCCATGTTGTCGATCTGGAAGCCCATGTCGGCCGTGATCAGCGCCGGCCCGTCGACCACGGCGCCGGGCGCGATCGTCGCGATCGGGATGCGGCGCAGCCGCATCGCGACGCCGGTCGTCCAGGTGAAGCGGCGCTCCAGCAGCAGGAGATCGCCGTCGGGCAGCAGCGCGGCGTCGCTGATGTCGAAGCCGTCGTGGCGGGCGACCGTGAACAGGCCGGGGCGCGGGCCGCCGAGCAATGCCGCCTTGACGTTGCCGGCCGGATCGAGCGCCCGCTCGGTGATCACGATCAGGGCGCCGGCGAGCGGCGAGACGGGCGTTCCGCGCGGCACCGCGACGAGCGCCTCGACGCCGCGATTGTTCGGCAGGCCCGCGAGGCCCGCCGGCCACGGCACGACCTTCGCGGGCGCCGTCATGCCGAGCTTGCCGAACTCGAACCGTACGATGCGGTTGACGCGCTCGATGCCGACATAGGCGATGCCGCGGTCGGCCGTGACGGACTCGGTGTCGTACCAGCCGCGCTCGGCCAGGGTGCGGCCGTCCGGCCCCATGATCGGGCTCATCACGGCGTCGGCGAGGCCGACCGGCCGCTGGCCCTGATAGACGATGCGGCCGGTCAGCCATGCGGCCTTGTCGGTGACGGCGAGAAAGCGCGCGTCGTCGAGCATCACGAGGCCGGAGATGCCGCCGAACGACTTGCTGCGCGAGGTCAGCTCGACGCCGCCGCGAAACTGCAGGCGGCCGAAGCGCACCTGGTTCGGCTTGCCGATCTCGAAGGTGGCGAGCGGCCGCGCCTCGACCTCGATCGCCTCGTGCTGGACGGGGGCGATGGCGGTCGCGGTTGTGCCCCGCTGCGGCGTCGCAGCGACGGGCTGGGCACGCCCGTGCGGGGCCGAGAACGCGATCGCGGCCGCGACCACAAGCGCCGCGAGGCCGATGCCGGCGGCGGCGATCCGGGTCCGGCCGTGGCCGGTCACGCGTCGTACCGGCGGCGGGTGCGCTGCTTGCGCTCGCGCGACATCGCCTGCTCGTCGAACAGCTCGGCGAGCTTGTCGGTCATCACGCCGCCGAGCTCCTCGGCGTCGACGATGGTGACGGCGCGGCGATAGTAGCGCGTCACGTCGTGGCCGATGCCGATGGCGATCAGCTCGACCGGCGAGCGCTGCTCGATCTCCTCGATGATGTGGCGCAGATGGCGCTCCAGATAGTTGCCGGAGTTGACCGACAGGGTGGAGTCGTCGACCGGTGCGCCGTCCGAGATCATCATCAGGATCTTGCGCTGCTCGGTCCGCGCCAGCAGGCGCTTGTGCGCCCAGTCGAGCGCCTCGCCGTCGATGTTCTCCTTCAGGAGCCCCTCGCGCATCATCAGGCCGAGATTCCTGCGCGCCCGCCGCCACGGCGCGTCGGCCGCCTTGTAGACGATGTGGCGCAGATCGTTGAGGCGGCCCGGATTGGCCGGCTTGCCGGCGGCGAGCCACGCCTCGCGCGACTGGCCGCCCTTCCAGGCCCGCGTCGTGAAGCCGAGGATCTCGACCTTGACGCCGCAGCGCTCCAGCGTGCGGGCGAGAATGTCGGCGCAGGTCGCGGCCACGGTGATCGGGCGCCCGCGCATGGATCCGGAATTGTCGATCAGCAGCGTGACGACCGTGTCGCGGAAATCCGTGTCCTTCTCCCACTTGAACGAGAGCGGATGCAGCGGATCGATGACCACGCGGGTGAGCCGGGCCGGATCGAGGATGCCCTCCTCCAGGTCGAAGTCCCAGGAGCGGTTCTGCTGCGCCATCAGGCGGCGCTGCAGCCGGTTGGCGAGGCGGGCGACGACGCCCTGCAGATGGGCGAGCTGCTTGTCGAGATAGCCGCGCAGCCGCTCGAGCTCCTCCGGCTCGCACAGATCCTCGGCGCCCAACACCTCGTCGAACTTGCTGACATAGGGCTTGTAGGCGGGGCCGCGCGGCTCGTTGCGCCGCTCGCGCATCTTCCATGGCTCGGCCGCGGTCTCCGGATTGCCGCTCTCGGAATCCTCCGGCATCTCGGCGGAAGGCGCATCGAGCGCCTCGGTCGAGCTCTCCGGCAGCTCGTCGGCGGAGGCGTCGGCCTCCTCGACGGTCGAGCGCTCCATGTCCTCGCTCTCGGAGGTCTCGCCGTCCTGGCCCTGGTCGTCCTGCTGGCCGTCGTCCTTGCTCTGGTCGGAGTCCTCCTCCTCGTCGGCGCGACCGCGGTCGTCGCCCATGTCGAGGGAGTCGAGGAGATCGTGGACGACGTCGCCGAAGCCCCGCTGGTCCTCGAGGAAGCGGCCGAGTTTGTCGAGATCCGGGCCCGCCTTCTGCTCGATCAGCGGCCGCCACAGCTCGACGATCTTGCGCGCGGCCGCGGGCGGCGCCGCGCCGGTGAGCCGCTCGCGCACGATCATGGCGAGCGCATCTTCCAGCGGCGCGTCGGCCCGGTCGGTGATCTCCTCGTAGCGGCCGCGGTGATAGCGATCGTCCAGCATGGCACCGAGATTGCGGGCGACGCCGAGCATGCGCTTCGCCCCGATCGCCTCGACGCGCGCCTGCTCGACCGCCTCGAACACGGCGCGCGCCTGCTGGCCGCCGGGCAGGAGCTTGCGATGCACGGCGTGGTCGTGACAGGCCATGCGCAGCGCGATCGCGTCGGCGTGGCCGCGCACGATCGCGGCGTCGCCGGCCGAGAACTTGCGCGGCGGCTCCGGCAGCCGCGCCTTGTTGCCGGCGGCGCCCGGCCGGTCGGCGGCGAACTGCACCTCGAGGTCCGGCTTTCGCGCGATGGCCTTCAGGCAGACGCCGACGGCCCGCTTGAACGGCTCGTTCGGAGCTTCCTTGCCGCCTTTGCCTTTGCTGGTGTTCGACGCCATATCGCTTGCCGTTCTTGCCCCACACTCCGCTCATGCCCGCACAGGCAGGCATCCAGGGCGCCTCGTCGTGTCGCCCCTGGGTCCCCGCTTTCGCGGGGACACGCGGATCAGGACGACGCGACGGCGCCTCAGCTCAGCGCGACGTTGACGGACGACTCCGGCAGCTCCTGGCCGAAGCAGCGCTGATAGAACTCGGCGACCAGCGGCCGCTCCAGCTCGTCGCACTTGTTCAGGAACGTGACCCGGAAGGCGAAGCCGATGTCCTTGAAGATGTCGGCGTTCTCGGCCCAGGTGATGACCGTGCGCGGGCTCATCACGGTCGACAGGTCGCCGTTCATGAAGGCGTTGCGGGTGAGATCGGCGACCCGCACCATCTTGCCGACGATGTCGCGCCCCTGGGTGTTGCGATAGTGCTTCGCCTTGGCGAGCACGATCTCCACCTCGTTGTCGTGCGGCAGGTAGTTCAGCGTGGTGACGATCGACCAGCGGTCCATCTGGCCCTGGTTGATCTGCTGGGTGCCGTGATAGAGGCCCGAGGTGTCGCCGAGCCCGATGGTGTTCGCCGTGGCGAACAGGCGGAACGCCGGGTGCGGCTTGATCACCTTGTTCTGGTCGAGCAGCGTGAGGCGGCCCGACACCTCGAGCACGCGCTGGATCACGAACATCACGTCGGGGCGGCCGGCGTCGTACTCGTCGAAGCACAGCGCGACGTTGTGCTGCAGCGCCCACGGCAGGATGCCGTCGCGGAACTCGGTGATCTGCTGGCCCTCGTGGATCACGATGGCGTCCTTGCCGATCAGGTCGATGCGGCTGATGTGGCTGTCGAGATTGACGCGCACGCACGGCCAGTTCAGCCGCGCGGCGACCTGCTCGATATGGGTCGACTTGCCGGTGCCGTGATAGCCCGTGACCATGACGCGGCGGTTGCGCGCGAAGCCGGCCAGGATGGCGAGCGTGGTCGGACGGTCGAAGCGATAGTCCGGGTCGGTGTCGGGCACGTGCTCGTCGGGCTCCGAGAAGGCCGGAACCTCCATGTCGGAATCGATCCCGAAGAGCTGCCGGACCGACACCTTCATGTCGGGCAGCCCGGCCACGGCTTCTGTTGCGGCAGTCATTGCTCCTCCTGGCCCCGCGGGGGTGGGGCATACGGCGTCGGCGGCCTGTCGAGACCGCCTTTTTCTTTAGCAGACCGCCCGCGTGGCGCGGAAGCGGTCTCGGGCGCGATCTGCCGGGAACGGGACGCAGATCCTCGTATGGGCATGGCCTTCATATGGGCATGGCGTTGACGGGTCGCATCCGGGCGGCGTTCGCGCCGCCATCCGCCGCGCTCCGGCCGTCACACCAGCCCGGTCGACTTGAGATAATTGTAGGCCTCGAGGATTTCCCGGAGCTTGTCCTCCGAGCCGCGGTCGCCGCCATTGGCGTCGGGGTGGTGGCGTTTCACCAATTCCTTGAAGCGGCTCTTGATTTCGGCGCGCACCACGCCCGGCTCGAGGCCCAGCGTGTGCAGCGCCTTGCGCTCGGCGTTGCGCACGCTGCGGCGCTCCTGCTCGGCCTTCGCCTTGGTCGGGTCGGCGTGATGGCCGCCGAGCTCGCCGAACAGATCGAACGGGTCGGTCGGGTCGGCGTCGAACACCTGGTCGGAGCGGAAGCGGCGGGTGCGCGCATTGCCGCCGAGCCCGAGCTTCCAGGTCGGACGATGCCCGGTGACGGCGTCCTTCTGGTACTCGGCGACGGCGGAGTCGCTCATGCCGGCGAAGAAGTTGTAGTTCTGGTTGTACTCGCGCACATGATCGAGGCAGAACCGCCAGTACTCCCGCGCCTGCGTCCGGCCCTTCGGGGCGCGGTGCGTCGCCACGCAGGTGCAGCCCGGCCACTCGCAGGCCGGGCCTTCGGCAGGCCTGCGGTCGCGCTCGGGCTTGACGCGAATGCGGTCGAACAGGGGTGAGTCGAACTTCATCACGGACCATTATGGACGTCGCCCGCACCCCCGCAAGAATTGACAGGGGGCGGGTGATATGCTCGCCGACGCTGCACCACGACTTGCATGTAAGAGACACGCATGTCCGCGATCCGGTAGGACGCGCCATGCGGGCACGAGACAGGCTTGCACGGAACGCCGCGTCGGCTCCGAGCCTGACGGGATGGTTCTAACATAGGAAGCGCCATGCTGGTTCGCGACATCATGACGGAAAAGCTCTCGGCCGCGTTCGCGCCGTCGCGCCTCGAGGTCATCGACGAGTCCCACCGCCACGAGGGGCATGCCGGCGCCCGGCCGGGCGGCCAGACGCATTTTCGCGTGCGCATCGTCGCGGAGGCGTTCCGCGGCAAGAGCCGGCTCGACCGCCACCGCGCCATCAACCAGGCGCTCGCCGCCGAGATCGAAGGCGGCGTCCACGCGCTCGCCATCGAGGCGGCCGCGCCCGGGGAGGGGGCGTAAATTCGACCCGGCACGGCGCCCCTTATTCCTTCTCCCCGCGCGCGGGGAGAAGGTGGCTCGCCGCACAGCGGCGAGTCGGATGAGGGGGCGCCTCCGGAAAGCTCAGACTCGAAAGCTCAGACTCGCGGCGACGCCACCTCACCCGACATCCGCGCTGACGCGCGAATGTCGACCTCTCCCTGCACGGCGGGGAGAGGTGAAAGGGACGGCATCCCGCGCGCCCCGCCTCACCCGGCCCGGACGACGAGCGCGTTCTTGCGGCGCGTCAGCGGGGTGATGCGCAGCGAGGTGATGCGGTTGCGCTGGCGGCGCAGCACCTGGAAGCGGAAGCCGTGGAACGTGAAGCTCTGGCCCGGCTCCGGGATCGAGCGCGCTTCGTGGATCACGAGGCCGGCGATGGTCGTCGCGTCGGCGTCGGGCAGGCTCCACTCCATCACTCGGTTGAGATCGCGGATCGGCACGCCGCCGTCGACCGTCACCGAACCGTCCGGCTGGGTCCGCACGCCGGCCAGATCGACGTCGTGCTCGTCCGAGATGTCGCCGACGATCTCCTCCAGAATGTCCTCCAGCGTGACGAGGCCCATCATCTCGCCGTACTCGTCGACGACCAGCGCGAAGTGGGTCCGACGCCGCCGGAACGCCTTGAGCTGCTCGGAGAGCGGCCGGATTTCCGGCACGAACCAGGCCGGCCGCGCGAGCGCCATCACGTCGATCTTGGAGAAGTCGCCGTCGCTGCCGTGCAGGGCCCGCAGCACGTCCTTCACGTGCAGCACGCCGACGATGTTCTCCGGCGTCCCCTGCCACAGCGGCACCCGGGTCTTCGGCCCCGACAGCACCGCCTCGACGATCTTCTCGGGCGGGTCGGCGGCGTTCGCCATGATCACGTCGGTGCGGTGGATCATCACGTCGGCGACGGTCAGCTCGCGCAGGTCGAGGAGGCCGCCGAGCATGTCGCGGTCGATCTTCTCGACGCCGCCCTCGCGGTGGAACAGGTCGACGGCGCCGCGCAGCTCCTCGTGGGCCGAGAGGATCGGCGCGCTCTCGCCGATGACGATGCCGGCGCGCGCCAGCAGCCAGCGCACCACCGCGTTGACGGCGCCGATCACCGGGCCGAACAGCCGGACCAGCGCCGCCATTGGGCGGGCGACCAGTAGGGCGATGCGGTCAGGATTGTCGAACGCCGCGGTCTTCGGCAGCACCTCGCAGAACACCACCACCAGCACGGTCATGATCACGGTCGCGTAGACGACGCCGACCTCGCCGAACCAGGCGAGCAGCAGGCCGGTCGCCATCGACGAGGCGCCGATGTTGACGACGTTGTTGCCGATCAGCAGCGCGCCGAGCAGCCGCTCGCGCGCATCGAGCAGGCTGTTCACCAGCCCGGCGCGGCGGTCGCCGTCGCGGGCGAGCCGCGCCATCGTGGCGCGCGACGAGGCGGTCAGCGCCGTCTCGCTCCCCGAGAAGAAGGACGAGGCGACGAGGCAGACGACCAGGGCGGCGAGGATCAGCCAGTCGGAAGCGTCCATGGCGGGGTCTCGTAGGGTCGCGACATCCGCGGCTCACCCCTCCCCGCACGCGGGGCGAGGGAACCGGAGCGCGCTCGCGCCGGCCACTCTCACGCGAGCTGCGACGCCACGAAGGCGCGGATGTCGTTCGGATCGACGTCGCGGGTCACGAAGGCCTCGCCGATGCCGCGCGCCAGGATGAAGGTCATGCGGCCGCGCGAGACCTTCTTGTCCTGCGCCATCAGATCCATCATCCGGTCGGCGTCGGGCCAGCGGAACGGCACATCCTTCACCCGGGTCGGCAGGCCGACATCGGCGAGGTGCTGTTCCACCCGCTCGGCCTCGGTCTTCGGCAGCAGGCCGATGCGGGCCGAGTAGCGGAACGCCAGCACCATGCCGAGCGACACGGCCTCGCCGTGCAGGAGCTTGGCCGAGAACCCCGCCGCCGCCTCGAAGGCGTGCCCGAAGGTGTGGCCGAGATTGAGCAGCGCGCGGTCGCCGGTCTCGCGCTCGTCGCGGGCGACGATCGCGGCCTTCATCCGGCAGCAGGTGGCGATGGCGTGCTCGCGGGCCGGGCCGCCGGCGAACACGTCGCGGGCGTTCGCCTCCAGCCAGGCGAAGAAGCCGGCGTCGCCGAGAAGCCCGTATTTCGCGACCTCGGCATAGCCGGCGCGGAACTCGCGCGGCGGCAGCGTGTCGAGCAGGCTCGTGTCGGCCAGCACCAGGATGGGCTGATGGAAGGCGCCGACCAGGTTCTTGCCGAGCCGCGAGTTGATCGCGGTCTTGCCGCCGACCGAGGAATCGACCTGGGCGAGCAGCGTGGTCGGCACCTGGACATAGTCGAGCCCGCGCCGCGTCACCGCCGCGGCGAAGCCCGACAGGTCGCCGACGACGCCGCCGCCGAGCGCGACGACGAGATCGCCGCGCTCGATCTTGGCGGCCAGCAGTTCGTCGCAGACGCGCTCCAGCGTGGCGAAGCTCTTCGAGCCCTCGCCGGCCGCGACGATGACGCGCGTCGAGGCGATCCCTGCGGCGGCGAGCGCCGCCTCGATCGCGGCGAGGTGCAGGGCCGCGACCGTCACGTCGCAGACGATGGCCGCCTTGGCGCCGGGCTTGAGGGCGGCGAGGCGGGGCCCGAGCGTCGCCACGAGGCCGCGGCCGATGACGATGTCGTAGGCGCGCTCGCCGAGCGCGACGTCGACCACGATCGGCTCGCCGGGGCGGGTCGGAGCATTCATGGCGCGGATCCTTTTTGGACGTGCTGTCCGTCGTTCACGACCGCCTGCGGCCCCTCCGACGGCGCGGCCACAGGCACCGGCCGCGCGACGCCGAGATGGCCGGCGAGCGCGGCGACGATCTCGTCGACGATGACGTCGTGCGGCACGTCGCGCGACTGCACCGTCAGGGTCGCCTCGGCATAGACCGGATAGCGCTCCGCGATCAGCCGGGCCAGCGTCGCCTCGGGATCGGCGGTCTTCATCAACGGCCGGTCGGAGCGCCGGCGGATGCGGCGCAGCAGCACGTCGATCTCGGCGTCGAGCCACACCGACACGCCGCGCTCGGCGATCAGGGCGCGGGTGCCGGGGTTCATGAAGGCGCCGCCCCCGGTGGCGATGACGCGCGGCCCGTCGGCGAGCAGCCGGCCGATCACCCGCGCCTCGCCGGCGCGGAAATAGTCCTCGCCATGCGCCTCGAAGATGTCCGGGATCGACATGCCGGCAGCGGCCTCGATCTCGTTGTCGGCGTCGACGAAGGGCAGGCCCATGCGGGCGGCGAGCCGACGGCCGACCGAGGACTTGCCCGCCCCCATCATCCCGACCAGCACGAGCGCGCGCCGGCCCAGCGCGCCCGCCACCGCGGTGGCGAGCCCGGCAGGCTCGGGAGAGGGGCGCAAGGCGACGTCGGTCATGCGGTCCGGCCGATCCGTTCGACGAATGTTCGCGAAGAGTGCCCGCTCGATACAACCCCGGCGCCCGGCTGTCCATGGCGGCCCCGGGCGTGCTGACCGGCGCAGCCGCGGGTCGCCGCCGGCCGCTCGGCTTTACATAACTTTACCGGGCGGAGAAGCCCGCGAAACCGCCGTCCCCGACAGTGTCGCCATGGCCGATCGACACGAGCGGTCGCGCCGACATCTTCACGGACGAGCGCCGCGGCGAAGGCCGGACGATCGTCGCGACCCCAGAGGAGACCTCCATGTCCGATACCACCTCCGCCCCGCAGGCCCCGCTCCCGACGCCGGTCCCGACCCGCAAGCGCGGGCGCCGCATCGCCTCCTACGCCGTCGTCGCGGCGCTCGCCGCGGGTCTCGTCGGCGTCGGCCTGTCGGCCACCGGCTCGCTCGGCCAGGGCATGGGCTTCGGCGGCCCGTTCGGGCACGGCGGCCCGGGCTTCGCCGGCGGCTTCGGCCCGCACGGCTTCGGGGGCCCGTTCGGCCGCGCCTTCGATCCGGCCCAGGCCGAGCAGCGCGCCGACCGCATGGTGCGCCACCTCGCAGTCGAACTCGACGCCACCACGGAGCAGCAGGACAAGCTGCGCGCCATCGTGAAGTCGGCCCTCAAGGACGTGCTGCCGATGCGCGAGAAGCTCCGCACCGCGCGCAGCCAGGCGCACGATCTCCTCACCGCCCAGACGATCGACCGCGCCGCCATCGAGAAGCTGCGCGCCGAGAACATCGCGCTCGCCGACCAGGCGTCGAAGCGCATCGCCCAGGCGCTCGGCGACGCCGCCGAGGTGCTGACCCCCGAGCAGCGGCGCAAGCTCGACGAGCGCATGCCGCCGGCCGGCTTCTTCCGCGGGTGGCGCGGCTAGTCCCCAGTCTCCGCCCCCACGGCCGAGCGTCGCCGTCCACCACCCCGGACGGCGACGCTCACCGCCGTTTTGCCCGGTCCGTCATTCCGGGGCGGCGCACAGCGCCGAACCCGGAATCCAGCCCAGAATGCCGAGCTTGCCGCTGGATTCCGGGTTCGCGCCTTCGGCGCGCCCCGGAATGACGACGTCTGCGAAGCCCTCGCCTGCGCGGGCATGAGCGGAGGTCGGGGCGCGCGCCGCTGAAACTGCGATAGACTGCACGCCTTCGTGTCCCGCTGCCTCTCTGTTCCGCGACGTCCTTCATGACCGACCGCATCCTGCTGATCGAGGACGATGCCCGTCTCGCCGAGATGGTGAAGAGCTATCTCGGCGCCGCCGGCTTCGACGTGACGGTGGCGCCCACCGGTGGCGCCGGCATCACGCTGCACGACCGCCAGGGCTTCGACGCGCTGGTGCTCGACCTGATGCTGCCCGACATGGACGGGCTCGACGTCTGCCGCACCATCCGGACGCGCGCCCGCACGCCGATCCTGATGCTGACGGCACGCGGCGATGCGATGGACCGGGTCATCGGGCTGGAGATCGGCGCCGACGATTATCTGCCGAAACCGTTCGAGCCGCGCGAGCTGCTCGCCCGCCTCAAGGCGGTGCTGCGCCGGTCCAAGGGCGGGGAGCCGGTCGCCGAGGTGATGCGGTTCGGCCGGCTGGAGATCGACCTCGGCGCCCGCGAGGTGCGGCTCGACGGCGAGGCACGGCCGCTGACCAGCTATCAGTTCGAGCTCCTGCTGGTGCTCGCCCGCCATGCCGGCCGGGTGATGTCGCGCGAGGCGATCATGGACCTCGTCAAGCACGAGCGCCTGGAGGCGTTCGACCGCTCGATCGACGTGCACGTCTCGCGCATCCGCGCGGCGATCGAGGACGACGTCAAGCAGCCGCGCCGCGTCATCACGGTGCGGGGCGCCGGCTACGTCTTCGCGAAGGCGCAGGACTGATGCCCCTGAGACCGGATATCCGAGGCACAGCGCCGATTATCCCTCTCCCCGCGCGCGGGGAGAGGGTGGCTCGACGCGCAGCGTCGAGTCGGGTGAGCGACTGTCTTGGCTGTCAAGCGTTTTGCCATGGTCGATTGTCCCTGAGCATGGCGTTGAGGATTGTCAGTAGCTTCCGAGCGACGGCGATCAAGGCGACCATCTTCGGCTTGCCGGCACTGACGAGCCTGGTGAAGAAGAGCTTGAGGACTGGGTTGTGGCGGACGGCGACCATGGCGCCGACGAAGAGCACGCTGCGCACGACGGTCCGGCCTCC
Source organism: Rhodoplanes elegans (assembly GCF_016653355.1). Classification (GTDB taxonomy): domain Bacteria; phylum Pseudomonadota; class Alphaproteobacteria; order Rhizobiales; family Xanthobacteraceae; genus Rhodoplanes; species Rhodoplanes elegans. Next base: position 187,040 of record NZ_NHSK01000076.1, read on the forward strand.
CCCGATGAAGCTTCGGCCGCGCCATTGGCCGGACTGGCGGGTGAAGGGCGCGAGGCCGGCGAGGGCCGCGACCTCCCGACGGCCGAGCTGCCCGAGCTCGGGCAGCTCGGCCAGCAAGGTGCGGGCGATGATCGGCCCGACGCCTGGGACCGAGGCGAGCAGGTTCTCCTTGGCGCGCCACACCGGGGAGCCGCGGACAGCGTCGTCGATGTCGGCGTCCAAGCTGGCCAGCTCCTTTTCGAGCGCCTTGAGCAGGCGGACGATGCTCTTGCGCAGGCGCGGGACCGTCACCCNGGGACCGTCACCCGGCGCTCGCGTTGGCGCTCGGCGCCGATCATCTCGACGATCTGGCGGCGGCGCGCCATCAGATCGGCGAGCAACCGCGTCGCCTGGTCGGGTAGCGAGCGCGGCTCGGGCTTCACGGCCGCGGCGAAGTGCGCGATCACGCGGGCATCGATCGGATCGGTCTTGGCGCGCTGGCCGACCGCCTTGGCGAAAGCGCGGACCTGGACCGGATTGACCACCACGACCGGCAGCGCGGCGGCTGCCAGCGTCGCCGCCGCGAGGGTCTCGAACCCGCCGGTCGCCTCCAGGGCGACGACCTGCGGCGCCAGCGCGACGAGCCGGGCCATCAGCTCCTGCAGCCCGACGGCACTGTTCTCGATCGCGAACGTCTCCTCGCCGGGAAGCACGGCGACGTCCAGCCGATCCTTCGATACGTCGATACCAACCGCGGTGATGTCCATGGCCACCCGTCCTTGCCTAAGCGGGCTTCGCGCGATGCGGCCCCGGCGACTGTTCGGGTTCGATGGAACGACGGGCGGGGCACCATGCTCACCCACGGCCTGACCTGGCCCAGGGGCTCCCGGGCTCCCGCCCGTCACCGCGGCCCGCAGACTACGCGAGTCGCGACAATCAGAGTTACAAGGGTTTACGGCGCCGTTTGGAGATCTCGGCCCCCCTCACCCCACGCGCGTTGCGCGTCGACCTCTCCCCGCAGGGGAGAGGTGAGAAAGGGGGCTGCGGCCCGATCTGATCACTTGCGCGCCGACAGCGCCGTCTTGCAGCCGGGCGAGAGCTTGTCGCTCTGGTCCTGCAGGCATTTGATGATGCGGCCGCCGCCCGGTTGCATGCCCTGGCAGAGCTTCTGATAGTCTGCCTTGCAGGCGTCGCGCAGCACGGCCTGGTCCTGCGCGAGCGCGGGCGCGTGCACGCCGGCGGCGAGCAGCACGGCGAAGCCGGTGGCGGCGAGGATCGATCGCATCGTCTGTCTTCTCCTGATGTTGGTCGTGCGGGGTGAGGGACTGATCACGTCCAGTCGTCTCAGCAGACGCGGACGCGGCGCATCACGGTGCGGCCGCCGACCCAGACGCGCGTCGTACGCCAGGTGCAGTGCGGCCCCGCCACCACGGTGCGGCTGACGCCCGCCGTCGGGACATAGGCGGGGCGCGGCCCCCAGTAGCCGCCGTAGTAATAGGGGCCGGCGACCACCACGGGCGGCGGCGCGGGAACGATCACGGGCGGCGGCGGCGCCGGCTGGACGACCACGTAGCGGCCGTTCTGGACGATCACGTCGGCGGCCTGCGCCGGCAGGACGGTGAAGCCGAGCAGCGCGGCCGGCAGCGCCGCGGCGAGCGTGGAGCGGAGCAGCGTCATGAGGGTCTCCGTGCGTGAGAACGGCGGATGCCGTTTGCTCTGCTACGACGACGCGCCCGGTTTCCTTCGCGGCGCAGGTTCGATCTCGCGATCCGCGTGTCCGCGATCGCCGGCGACGTGATCAGAATCGTCGGCGCACCCGGCCGACCAGCGCCTCGCGGGCCTGCGGCGGAATCTGGACGGCGGCCTCGACCACGGCGTCGATGACGATGTCGCCGATGGCGACCCGCTTGTCGCGCGCCTCGGTCACGGCGGCCCGGAAGGCCGCGACGTCGAGCTGCGGATCGGCGAGCTTGAGGATCGCGTTGCGCAGCGCCTGCTCGTACGCGGCCTGTGCCTCCGCGACGGCCGGCTTGCGCACGTCGTAGAGGCGGCGCAGCCGCGCCGCGTCGTCGTCCGGCAGCCGGTCGGCGATCGCCTCGACCAGGCGGGCCGGCGCGCCCGGTGCCGCCCCGATGATCGGCCGCGGCGCCAGCCACTGGGCGGCGACGTAGCTGCCGAGCGTGACGTTGAGACAGAGCGAGGCGAGCAGCGCGACGTGCAGGCCCCGGATCCGCGGCGCAAGTCCGACGAGACGCGACACCTTGGTCATGGGAGCTCCAGATCGTTCGGAACCGTGCCGGCGCCGACCGCCATGGCGAGGATGACGGCGGCCGGCGGAGGGCCGGCCCGGTAGGGCAGCTCGCGGGCGAGCGACACGCCGACGAGCAGCGAGCAGGCCAGGCTCGCGGCCGGCACCAGCCAGCGCCAGCGGGCGCGCCCCGTCGCACCGAAGGCGCGACCCGACGGCGCGCCCCCGAGCCGCTGCATCACCGCGAAGGCGAGGTCGTCGGCGCGCCGGCGGGTGACCTCCGGCGCCTCTTCCAGCATCAGATCGAGCCGGCGCTCGACGGCGAGCAGCACGGTGCCCTCCGCCGTGCGGGCGATCGCGCGGGCGGCCGCCCGCGTCTCCTGCGGCCAGCGCTCGACATCGCCGCCATAGGTCTCGGCCAGACGGCGGAACTCGGTGAACGTCACGGTATCCTCCCGGCAGTTTCTGCGCGCGGCCGGCACGCCGCCTTCATGGCGGCGCGGCCGCGGATCAGCAGCGACTCGAACGCCTTCTCGGAGAGCTCCAGCACGGCCGCCGCCTCGCGGCCGCTCAGGCCCTCCATGTGGAACAGCACCACGGCGGCGCGCTGCCGGGCCGGCAGCGCCGCGATCGCCGCGTCGACGGCGCGCCGCTCCTCGCGGGCCTCGAGGGTGGCGTGCGGACCCGGCTCGCCGTCCGCCACCTCGGCGGCCAGCTCCAGATCGGCGTGCAGCGGCCGGCGACGCTGGTCGATCGCGAGATTGGTGACGATCCGGTAGAGCCAGGTGGTGAAGCGCGCCTTGGTCGGATCGAACGAGCCGGCCCGCGTCCATACCCGCAGGAACGCCTCCTGGGCGATGTCGTCGGCGTCGGCGGCATTGCCGGTCACCCGCTGGGCGACCCGGACGGCGAGCGGCATGTGACGCTCCATGAGACGACGAAAGGCGAGCCGGTCGCCGGCGGCGACCTGCGCGACGAGCCCCTCGTCGGCGTCGTTCTCCATCGCCCTCCGACCCCCTGATCGGTCGTGCTTCTGGCCTGATACGCCGCGCCCGCGACTTTCCTTCGGCGCCGCGCCCGGGCGCGGCGGCGCGAAGGTCCGGGTCGGTACGACCGTAGCAGGAGCGACGCAGACGCCGAACGCAGGAGGCCCGCATGGTCCGAGCTTGGGTGGTAGCCGCGGTTCTCGGGCTCGCCCTGCCGGCCGGTGCCGGCGCGGTTCTGGCCCAACCGTCGCAGCCGGACTTCTCGGTTCTGGCGACCACGCCGGGGACGGTCACGGAACGGGCAGCGCCCGGATCGCGCGCGGCCGCGACGGCGCAGAAGCGACGCCTTCATCTCGAAGGGCTCGGGGTAGGCTACGACGTCGACGACCGGGTGACGCTCAAGGGCGGCTATCGGGCCGGTGGCCGGCCCGATAGCGGCGGCTCCGGCGGCGGGTCCGGCGTCTATCTCGGGCTCAGCCGCTCGCTCGGGCGGAAATAGGACGGGTTGCCGGAGGCCCTGGTCAGAACGGCCGGGTCGGGCCCGGACCCATGTGCCAGTCGCGCTTGAAGCCGGTCAGCCGGCCGGCGCGGAACTGCAGCCAGACGAGGCCGTCGACCGGAGTGAGGCCGGGGGTCGCGGCCGGCAGCCGCGCCACATAGGTGCGCGACGCGCCCTGACCGGCGACCGGCTCGAGCGGCACGCCGAGCGCGATCGAGGCCGCCTGCGGCGTCATCCCGAGCTCGAGCGGCGCCGTGTTCGGGGCCGTCGTCGAGGTGGTCACGCAGCCGCCGAGCGCGGCCGCGACGGCCAGCCCGGCAAAACCCGTGATCGCGCGTCTCATCCTGTCGTCCCCCTCGCCGCGATGGTGCTGCGGCGCCCCCGGCCCGTCAATCGCCGCCGCCCAGTATTCCGGACCCGTATCCCGGATACGACAACGGCCGGGGGATCCCCCGGCCGTACGTCCTCGATCAACGTGCGGCGTGGACCGTCAGCGGATCACCTGCGGCAGACCAGCGGCGCGCGGCCGCTGCGGCCCGGCCGGCGGGGTCTGCACGGCGCCCGACGAAGCCTTCGGCTTCACCACCACGCGAGTGCCGACGCCGACCCGGCGATACAGGTCCTCGATGTCCTCGTTGACCAGCCGGATGCAGCCCGACGACACGAAGCTGCCGATGGTGGACGGCTGGTTGGTGCCGTGGATGCGGTAGACGGTCTTGCCGAGGTAGAGGGCGCGGGCGCCCATCGGGTTGCTCTCGCCGCCGGCCATGAAGCGCGGCAGGTAGGGCTGGCGCTCGATCATCTCGGCCGGCGGGTGCCAGTCCGGCCATTCCGCCATGCGGCTGACGCGCTCGACGCCGGTCCAGGTGAAGCCCTCGCGGCCGACGCCGATGCCGTAGCGCATCGCCTTGCCGTTGCCGAGCACGAGGTAGAGGTAGGTGTTCGGCGTGTCGACCACGATGGTGCCGGCCGGCTCGGTGGTCTGGTAGTCGACCAGCTGGCGCTTGAACTGCGGCGGCAGCTCCTTGCGCTCCGTCTCGGGCTGGTAGTCGGGCCCCAGCGCGGCGTAGGCCTGGTTGCCGGCGCCGCCCTGCGGCGCCGTGCCCGGCGGGATGCTGCCGACCGGGGCGCGATCGGCCTCGGCCGGGCGGCCGTAGGCGGGCGCGCCGTAGCCGGGCTGCGACCCGTAGGCGGGCGGCGCGGCGCCGTAGCCGGCCCCCGGCTGGACGCCGTAGCCGGGCTGCGCGCCATAGCCCGGAGCCTGCTGGGCGCCGTAACCCGCGGGCGGCGCGGCCGTGGCATAGCCCTGGCCTCCCATCGGCGGCTGGCCGATCCCCGGCTGACCGACGGGTGCCTGGCCGGCGATCTCGCCGGGCGGACGCAGCGGCAGCGGTCCATCGGCCGGGGCCGGCGCGGCGTAGCGCGGCATCTGGCCTTGCGGCGGCGCAAAGGTGTCACGGTACGGCGCGGGCTGCGGCGGCTCGCGATAGGGCGTGCCGTCCCGATAGGCGGGAGCAGTACCGCGCGAATAATCGGCTTGGCCGGGGGGCGGCAGGGGCCGGGTCTCGTAGGGCACCGGCGCCGCGGCCGGATGGCCGCTGAGGTCGCCGCCCCCGTAGGCGCCACCCGCCGGACGCTGCGGCGCGCCCGGATAGGTCGCGACCTCGTCGTCCTCGTCCATGACGGGCGCGGACCCGTACGGGCCCGGGGCCGCGTAGGTGCCCGGCGTCCGATAGGCGCCCGGATAGGTCTGGGCCGTGGCATCGACCGTGGACGTGGCCAGCGAGGACACGCCGACGCCGGCGGCCAACAGGATCAGACAGGTTGCGCGCAAAAGACTCGTCCCCCTCGAATTCACGCCCGATCTTGCCGATCATCTGGGAAGAAGTTAGGGCAGCAACAAGGCGGAAACCGTGTCCGCCGCCGATCGACACTGCATCCCAACCCTGAGAATTTGGTAAAGGGACGGCAAACTGGCGTCCCCTCGCACGCACCGTCGCACGCGCGATGCAAGCGGCCTGCGCCGACCAACGGCGCGAATGCGCCGCGATCACGCGGCCCGCGCGCAGGCTCGGCGTCATGATACCGCGGCAGGCGTGATTCGGGAGATGAATCGTCACCCGAACTGCGCTAGCTGTCGGCCTCCGGCCGATGCCGCCCGCGCGGCCGGCCCTCGTACCGCCCCGCCCCCGCGCGACCGCGTCACCCGCCGGTCGCCGCCGCCCGCGTCACGACGCCGCCGGCCCGCCACAGGAGACCCGCATGACAACGACGCCGCGCCGCTTGATCGTCGGGATCAGCGGCGCCTCCGGCATCGTCTACGGGCTGCGGCTCCTGGAGATCCTGCGCGCCGTCGACGTCGAGACCCATGTGGTCGTCTCCAGCGCCGCCAAGGTGACGCTGGCGCTCGAGACCGACCGCACGCTGGCCGACCTGCAGGCGCTCGCCGACGTGTGGTACGCGACCAACGACATCGGCGCGGCGATCTCGTCGGGCTCGTTCCGCACCAGCGGCATGATCGTCTGCCCGTGCTCGATGCGCACGCTCGCCGAGATCGCCAACGGCATCACCGGCTCGCTGCTGCCGCGCGCCGCCGACGTGGTGCTGAAGGAGCGCCGCCGCCTGGTGCTCGTGGCGCGCGAGACGCCGCTCCATCTCGGCCACATCCGCAACATGGCGGCCGTCACCGAGATGGGCGCCATCGTCTATCCGCCGGTGCCCGCCATGTATGCAAAGCCCGCGTCGATCGAGGAGATGATCGACCACACGGTCGGCCGCGTGCTCGACCTGTTCGACATCGACACCGGCACGGTCCGCCGCTGGCGCGACGCCCCCGACGAGCCGGGCGGCGAGCCGAACGGGGTGTGAGCGGAGCGGTCCGTGACCTCGTTATCACCTCTCCCCAGCGGGGAGAGGTCGACGCGCGGAGCGCGTCGGGTGAGGGGGTGCCGACCTCTGGATTAATCCCATCGGCGTCGGCACCCTCTCACCCCACCCCTCTCCCCGCCGGGGAGAGGGAGCCGCGCCGTGCTCGCCGTACCGTCAGAGGACGCCCGCACCATCCTCCGTATTCGGCCGGCCCATTCGTCGGGTCATGTGCCCGAGCTGGCCTGCGACGGAAGGGGGATGCCGGCTCTCCGTAACGACCGCGATCAAATCATCTCGGCGATCGCCTTGCCGCAGGCGACCGTGTCGGCGTTGCCGCCCAGATCCCGGGTGCGCAGCGTCTTTTCGGCCAGCACCTTCTCGATCGCGGTCAGCACCGCGGCGGCGGCTTCGCCCTCGCCGAGATGGTCGAGCATCATGGCGCCCGACCAGATCTGGCCGATCGGATTGGCGATGCCCTGACCCGCGATGTCGGGCGCCGAGCCGTGCACGGGCTCGAACACCGACGGGAAGGTGCGCTCCGGATTGATGTTGGCGGCCGCCGCGATGCCGATCGTGCCGGCGCAGGCCGGGCCGAGATCGGACAGGATGTCGCCGAACAGATTCGAGGCGACGACGACGTCGAACCAGTCCGGATGCAGCACGAAGTTCGCCGTGAGAATATCGATGTGATACTTGTCCCAGCGCACGTCCGGATAGGCCTTGGCCATCTCCTCCACGCGCTCGTCCCAGTACGGCATGGTGATCGAGATGCCGTTCGACTTGGTGGCGGACGTGAGATGGCGCTTCGGGCGGCGGCGGGCGAGCTCGAAGGCGTATTTCAGCACCCGATCGATGCCGGTGCGGGTCATCACGGTCTCCTGCACGACGAACTCGCGCTCGGTGCCGGGAAACATCTTGCCGCCGATCGAGGAGTACTCGCCCTCGGTGTTCTCGCGCACGACATAGAAGTCGATGTCGCCGGGCTGGCGGCCGGCGAGCGGACAGGGCACGCCCGGCATCAGCTTGACCGGCCGCAGGTTGACGTACTGGTCGAAGTCGCGCCGGAACAGGAGCAGCGAGCCCCACAGCGAGACGTGGTCGGGCACCACCGCGGGCCAGCCGACGGCGCCGAAGAAGATCGCGTCGTGGCCGCCGATCCGCTCCTTCCAGTCCTCCGGCATCATGCGGCCGTGCTTCAGATAGTAGTCGCACGAGGAGAAGTCGAACCAGTCGAGCTGGAGCGCGAAGCCGTGCCGCTTGGCGACCTTCTCGAGGACGCGGACGCCCTCCGGCACCACCTCCTTGCCGATGCCGTCGCCCGGGATCACGGCGACCCGATAGGTTCTCTTCATGCCTCGCCTCCGGCGGCGTACGCCGCCTATCTGTGTGCTGTCGGGAATGTGTGTGCTGTCGGGGATCTGTGCTGTCGGGACGATCGCGCGTCGAGGCGCGCAGGGTGGCGGCAGTCGCGACCGCGCGTCAATCCCCGGACCGGCAGGGCCGTGCCCCGCGGCGCGCAGCCGCAGACGCGCCGGCTGCTTGACGCAAATCAAGGCCCGCGCGGCGCCCGGTCATAAGCTTTCCACAGGTTGCAAGCGGTCGATGCTGTCGGCGAAGCAGACGGAGGGTGAGGGCCGGTTTCGACGTCGACATGGGCTCGGCCGCACGAGGACGCCAACCATGATCACCGCGCCTGCCCTGACCATCTCGCCCGAAAAGGTCTGCTACGTCATCATGAAGGCGCGCGAGTTCGAGGTTCAGGACGTCGCCACCGACAGCGACGACGACGCGGACGAGTCCAGCTGGTCGGCGCTCGACGCCCGCCGCGACGACCCGACCTATCGCGAGCTCAAGGCGTTCATCCGCTCCCTCAATCAGGACGAACAGGTCGACTTGGTCGCCCTCACCTGGCTCGGCCGCGGCGACGGCGCGCTCGACGACTGGGACGATCTGCGCGCCGAGGCGGCCCGCGCCCACAACAAGCGCACCGCCGACTACCTGCTCTCGAAGCCGATGCTGCCGGACCATCTCCAGGACGCCCTCGACCAGTTCGGCTGCTCCTGCGACGACTACGACCTCGGGCACTTTTGAGCGGACGCGCGGTCCGAAGCGTCTCCTCGGCTCGCATGGGAGAGCATCGCGGACTCGTCATCCCGGGGCGCGGACCTTCAGGTCCGCGAGCCCGGGATCCATACCCCCGGTGTCGGTGGCTCACGAGAAGCAGGGCGTATGGGTCCCCGGGCGCGGCGCTACGCGCCGCCCCGGGACGACGAAGCGCTTGTCCAAAGCCCGCGCATGACACTCGTCCAACCCCTCAGTTCACCACCCGGGCGGCGGCGTGCGGGAGGTCGAGCGAGAAGGTCGGGATGGCGATGTCGAAGCGCTCCCCGGCCTCGTCGACCATCGTGTAGCTGCCGGTCATGAAGCCGGAATCGGTCGTCAGCGGCACCCCGCTGGTGTACTCGTAGCTGGCGCCGGGCGCGAGCACGGGCTGCTCGCCGACCACGCCGGCGCCGCGCACCTCCTGGACACGGCCGAGCGCATCGGTGATGCGCCAGTGGCGGCTCTCGAGCTGCACGGTCGCGTCGCCGTGATTGGTGATCTCGATCGTGTAGGACCAGAAGTAATACCGCTTGTCGGCGGACGAGCGCTCCGGCAGGAAGCGCGGCGTCACCTTCACCTCGATGTCGCGGGTCCGGGTGATGAACATGGGCTCCTCGCGGCAGGATGCGGGTCCGTGGTCGGCTCCGGACCGTTATACCCGCTCGGCCGCCGGGGACGAACCGTCGCGCCGCCGCACCGTCCGGCCCCCCCCCGGACGCGCGTCCGTCCGACGCACGAGCCGAGCCGCCGTCGCTTCGCCCCATTGCATCGCAATAAGCCGGGGCTCGTGCTATGCGGACGGCGCGGCGACCCGGCGCGGGTCGCCGCCGATCCGGGACGGACTCGGGACGGACTCATGTCGACAGCCGGCGGACGCGATCTGCGCCTCGACCTCTTCCGCGGTCTCGCGCTCTGGCTGATCTTCCTCGACCACATCCCGTCGAACGTGGTGAGCTGGATCACCATCCGGAACTACGGCTTCAGCGACGCCACCGAGATCTTCGTCTTCATTTCCGGCTACACGGCCGCCTTCGTCTACGGCGCCACCATGCAGGAGCGCGGCTTCCTGGTCGCCTCGGCCCGGATTCTGCGCCGCGCCTGGCAGGTCTACGTCGCCCACGTGTTCCTGTTCACCATCTACATGGCCGAGATCGCCTATGTCGCGGCGAGCTTCGAGAACCCGCTCTACGCCGAAGAGATGGGCGTGTTCGAGTTCCTGCGGCAGCCGGACGTGACGCTCGTCCAGGCCCTGCTGCTCAAGTTCAAGCCGGCCAACATGGACGTGCTGCCGCTCTACATCGTGCTGCTGGCGTTCTTCCCGCCCTATGTCTGGTTGACGCTCCGCGCCCCGACCGTCGCGCTGTTCGTCACCGTCGCGATCTACGCGCTGGCCTGGGAGTTCGGCATCAATCTGCCCGCCTATCCGAGCGGCCACTGGGTGTTCAACCCGTTCGCCTGGCAGCTCCTGTTCTGCTTCGGCGCTTGGTGTGCGCTCGGCGGGATCGACCGCATCGGCGGCTTCATCCGCTCGCCCTGGGTGGTGGCGCTGGCGATCGCCTACCTGGCCGTCTCGTTCGCCGTCGTGCTGACCTGGTACGTGCCGCCGTGGACCCGCTTCGTCCCGAAGGCCGTGGCCGAGTGGATGTACCCGATCGACAAGACCAATCTCGACGTCCTGCGGGTCGCCCATTTCTTCGCCCTCGCCGCGCTGGCGGTGCGTTTCGTTCCGCGTGACTGGCCGGCCCTGAAGTCGCGCTGGGCGCGGCCGGCCGTGGTCTGCGGTCAGCACTCGCTCGAGATCTTCTGCCTCGGCGTGTTCCTCGCCTTCGCGGCGCATTTCGCGATGGCGGAGCTGTCGGACGGAATCGCGATGCAGATCATTGTCAGCGTCGCCGGGGTTATGGTTATGATTGGAGCGGCGGCCGTTATGTCCTGGTACAAGCTGATCGAGGGCCGCCACGCCGGGTCGCGGGCCACGTCGAGCACCGGGCCGGCCGGGAGCTCGTCATGACCCGCGCGGTCCTCGCCCTCCTCGCCATGCTGCTCGCCGGCCCCGTGCTGGCCGAGCCGGAGGCCGCGTGCCAGGTGCCGGACGGCCTGGTGCAGGCGGATTTCGCGATGCCGCGTGTGGCCGACGCGATCGCCGCAAAGACGCTCGAGATCGCCGTCCTGGGCAGCGCCTCCTCGGCGCTCGCCGGCCCGGCGGGCGCCGGCAAGGCCTATCCGGGGCCGCTTGAGGCGGCGCTGAAGGCCGCCCTGCCCGGCGTGACCGTGACGGTGAGCACCTTCGCCAAGCCCAAGCAGAGCGCCGCCGAGATGCAGGCCGCCATCCCGGCGATCCTCGCCGACAAGAAGCCGGCGCTGGTGATCTGGCAGTCCGGCACCGCCGACGCGATCCGCGGCGTCGACCCGGAGGACTTCCGCATCGCCCTGGAGGAAGGCACCGAGGCGCTGCAGAAGGGCGGCGCCGACGTGATGCTGATGAACATGCAGTTCAGCCCGCGCACCGAGTCGATGATCGCGGTGAATGCCTACGCGGACGCGATGCGGTTCGTCGCCCTGCAGCATTCCGTCAACCTCTTCGACCGATTTGCGGTCATGAAGCACTGGAACGAGGCCGGTATCTTCGATCTGACGACCGTCACTAAGAAAATGGACATGGCCGAGCGGGTACACGCGTGCTTCGGCAAGCTTCTCGCAAGGCTGATCCTCGACGGGGTCGCCTTGACAAGAGAGGAACGGAAAGCAAACGATCGGCCATGATGGTGTCCCGCCTCGCTCGGATGCGCAGCACAGTCCTCGCCGCGCTCCTCCTCTCGCCCTTCGGTCTCGCCCTGCCCGCCGCCGCCTCCGACGGGGCGCCGCCGTGCCGGTCGCAGTCGGACCTCACCCGCTTCGCCGACCGGCTGACCCGGACGGCGCAGAAGATCGCCCGCCGGCAGCCGCTCACCATCGTGGCGCTCGGCTCGTCGTCGACCGCCGGCGCGGGCGCGAGCGGGCCCGCCGCCTCCTATCCGAGCCGGATGGAGGCCCGCCTGCACGAGACGCTGCCGGAGCAACCCTTGCGGGTACTCAATCGCGGCGTCAACGGCGAGGACGTCCGGGAGATGCTGGCCCGCTTCGAGGCGAGCGTGCTGGCCGAGCAGCCGGACCTCGTGATCTGGCAGACCGGCACCAATGCACTGCTGCGCGGGCACTCGCTCGACGACGTGCGCACCCTGGTGACCGACGGCATCGCCCGCCTGCGCCGCCTCGGCATCGACGTGGTGCTGATCGACCCGCAATACGCCCCCGCCGTGCTGGCCAAGCCTCACGCGGCCGAGATGGTCGCCCTGCTGGCCACGATGGCGCGCGAGGGGCACGCCGACCTGTTCCCCCGCTTCGCCGTGATGAAGCGCTGGCACGAGACCGAGAGCATCCCGATCGACACCTTCATCGATCCGGACGGGCTGCACATGAACGACTGGGGCTATGCCTGCTTCGGCCGCCTGATGGCCGACGCCGTCACCGAGGCGGCGACCCGGCCCGCCA